>NZ_JBQSWC010000020.1:0-85159 GCF_052376775.1 Halomonas sp. AOP43-A1-21
CCCTTCGGGGTGCTTTTTTATTGCCTGGCATTTGTTGACTCAAGGACGATCGGCCGCTTGCTGAGGCTTTTTTATCTAGAGCGGCTAAGCTTGGCCTCATGCGGTGAAGCTTGCTGCCCCAGGCGCTTAAAGCCGAACCACAGCAGGACAGGAGCGCCTGCGAGTATGTAAAGGTGATACGACACCAGCCGCCAGATCAATACCGCCGCACCTATTTGAGCCGTCGTTAAAAAAGGCATTAACAACGCGCTAACGCCTACCTCGGCAGTGCCCGCACCGCCTGGCAGAAAGCTGAACTGGCTAGCAGCCATACCCAGCATCTGAGTAAAGAATGTCCAGAGCCAATCGATATTGCCGCCCACGCCGATCACCGCCAAATACAGCAGACTGTAACGAGCGCACCAGTGCATTATCGTGAGTACCCATACGGCCCCCAGTATCCGTTTAGGAAGTTTGAGCGTACGTAAAAATGCCTGGCGACAACGTAGCGAACGACGAAGCAGCGTGCGCTGCCAAGTGCGCCTAAAAAAACGGCTATCGGTAAATATGCCAAGCCGCCAGCGCGGAAATGTCCACAGACACAGTGATACCAGCACGATAACCGTGAGTAGCCCCAATAAGGACCACTGAATTAAGGTCTGATAGGGCCAACCGGTATCGACGGATAGGGTATAAGCTGCCAGGCCACTCAATAAGCTGATGAAAAATAGCGAGTCGAACCCCTGGTCGATCAAAAATACACCGGCCCCTTTCGCGGGCGACAGGTCGCGCCGGGCAAGAAGTGTGAGCAAAACCGCAGGCCCTCCGCTTCCTCCAGGCGTTGCGCAAAGTGCACACTTGGTGGCTAGTTCAATACCTAAAGCGCTACGTTGATTCATGGGGCCTGCACGCCCATTCAATAAAAGGCGCAGCCTTAAGGCATTCAAATTCCAGCACAGCACGGCTAACGCCAGCATGCCCAGAAAAATTGAGAAAGGAAACGCTGCCAGCTCGCTCCAGGCGGCATCCCCGCCTATCCAATGGGTGAGCAGTAACGGCGCTGACAACGCCAAGGTAATGAAAAGTAGATGAAGCAACCACTTGGACTGAATAAGGTGTTTAACCGTTTTTGGCATGAAGTTGCTGCGTTTCGGGTTGATGGAGCGCCTGATAATGCTTTAAAAGATCAAGAATAACCTTATCCCAGTTAAAGTGGCGTTCAACATGGCGGCGAGCATAGCGCCCACTGGCCGCGATATCGCGGTTAAAAAGTGCGTGGCAGGCGTCCGCCATTTCATCAGGGTCAAGGGGCTTGCAAAGAACACCTCCCCCCAACGGCACGTTTTCAGCCAAGGCGCCGATATTGGCAGCGATAACCGGTAGGCCGCATGCCATTGCCTCTTGGGCGACCAGCCCAAACGTTTCCCGGGTGCCTGCATGAAGCAGTGCGTCGCTACTGGCTAATGCTGTGGCAACTTCATGAGCATTACAACAGCGATCCACCACCGATACATTGCTGGGAACCTGGCGCGGCATGCCTGGCCCGATTAACAAAAGATGGTACTGACTACCCAGCTTGCGCATAGTGGCAAGCAACACATCAATATTTTTTTCGCGTGAATAACGCCCAACGAATATCAGCAGGCGCTTATCAGGAGCAATACCCAGCGTACTGCGTAGATGCGGATCACGGGCGCCGGGATGGAAACGTTCAAGATCAACGCCCAGCGGCTGCACGCGTACATTAGGCACACCCCATTCGAGTAACCGATCAGCTATCGTTTGAGATGGGGCTAAAACACTATCGAAGCGCGAGTAGAGATCCACGACGTAGCGCTCAAGACGCTTGCAGACCCGTTTACCGAAACGGTCGCCCATCAGGCGCGGCAGATCAGAATGATAGAAGCCGGATACCGGCACCCCCAGCTTTTGGCCAGCGGAAAGAGCTGCCCAAGCCGTCACATAGGGGTCACCCGCTTCGATCATATCCGGGTTTAGCTCTATCAATCGTTGCCGCCAAGGCGTGCTGCGCACTGGAAAACGATAGCCCTGACCTAACGGCAACCGTAGCGCGGGCAGGGTATGCAGATCGCCGAGGCTATCGCGCTCGGCGCCAGGCACAAGCAAGCTCGCACGAAAGTCGGGATAGCGACTCATAACGCGATGCTTGGCCTGTAAATAAGTGCGGACACCGCCGCTGGCGGGCGCATGAAACATGGTCACATCGGCAATATGCAAAGCAACCTCCGAGCCATCAAAGTGTCATCGGTTTATCATAATGCAGAGATAAGTCAGTTATACGACAGTTATCGCCAGCTGGCCAGTTTGGCCCGCTCAGAGTATCCGAGTGTTCAGTACTTACCTGCGTTTTTGGCCTGTTAAGTCCCCTTGTTCTGGTAATGTCCGGGGGATTCCCATCTTTGTTAAAACTTCTGGGTATTCACTCTTATCCTGGTCTGCCGTCTTGACTATAACAACGCATAATCTACTCTACCATCCATATGGATGGTAAATGGATTCCATAAGGATGTTTTTTTAGCCTTTATTCTGCATTGCGGTAAGGCCACTGAGGAAGTAAATATGAGCGTGCATGAATTACGCCGTAAGCCTGGCGACTCCAGCGAAAAGATCACGATTAATGTGGGAGTCATCGATCTGGGGCAGATCGACCTGCTGGTTCAGGAAGGGTTTTACTCCAACCGAACCGATTTGATTCGTACGGCTATCCGTAATCAGTTGGCAACCCATGCCGAGGTGGTCAAAGAAACCGTGTCGCGTAAATCTTTCGTGCTCGGGCTGGAGCACTACAGTCGCTCGGATTTAGAAGCCGTTCAGGCGGCGGGCGAGATGCTGCAGATTCAGGTGCTGGGCATGGCCAGCATTGCAAACGACGTTACCCCCGAGCTCGCTGCCGCCACCATTGAATCGGTGGTCGTGTTGGGCGCCTTAAATGCCAGTGCCGCAGTGAAGGCTGCGTTGGCAGACCGCATTCACTGAATTCTTGATGAGGGCATTGATAATGATCGACGCCACTGTGACCCAACGAATGCAAGAAGCGACGCGGCTTACCCGCGCTGGAAAATTGAAGGAGGCCATGGCGCTGCTTCAGGGCGACGGGGATGGCTTCAAACGTCAGCAGGCACCCATAGCCTCTTCTCAGCCCGGTAATGTGTATGAAAGTACCTGCCAGTGTGTGGAAGAAGAAGTTTCAAGCGTTAAACCTGAGGCAGAATCTTCCCCCTTTGGACGTACCCGTACCCAAGAGGCACCTGACTGGCGCAGCAAATGGACTAGCTTTCAAGGCATGGCGCAGCCTGGTCATACGCCTGGTCGTTCTGAAGAAGCAAAGCCCGGAGCTTTTACCGCAGGCAGTTTCAGCAATCGAGTGGGCACGCGGGATTACAAAATTTTTCTGCCGAGTAGCTATCACGGGCAGGCGATGCCGCTGGTGGTCATGCTGCATGGCTGTACCCAGAACCCGGATGACTTCGCGGCAGGAACCCAGATGAATCAACTGGCCGAAGAGCAGGTGTTTTGCGTGCTTTATCCGGCCCAGCCGATAAGTGCCAACAGCTCCAGATGTTGGAACTGGTTCAAGGCGAGCGATCAACAGCGCGACGGCGGTGAGCCCGAGGTGCTGGCGGGCATGACGCGCGAGATACTCGATACCCATAAGCTTGACGCTACGCGGGTATACGTCGCCGGGCTCTCCGCCGGCGGCGCCATGGCTACAACCTTGGCGATGACCTATCCGGAACTTTTCGCCGCCGTAGGTGTGCACTCCGGGCTGCCTCATGGCGTGGCCAAGAGCCTGCCCGACGCGCTGGCCGCCATGCAGGGCGGCGCACCCGGAGCAAAAGGGCAGGGGCGTCATCCGGCATCCAGCGTGCCGGCGATCATCTTTCACGGTGATCGCGACACCACCGTTCACCTGAGCAATGCCGAACGCGTAGCGGCGCAGTACGCCATCACACAGGGCAAAGGGGATGTTGATGCAGGACGGGCGGCGGGCGGCCATGGCTACACGCGCACGGTCTATCGCGACGCCATGGGTGAGGCGCGTCTGGAGCAGTGGCGCATTCACGGTGCTGGCCACGCCTGGGCCGGGGGTAGCTCTCTAGGAAGTTACACTGACCCCAAAGGGCCGGATGCTTCCAAGGAGATGTTGCGCTTTTTCATGCAGCACCATCATTAAAAGCATCATCAAAAATAAGAAAGCCATCAAAAAAACGGCGGCGCCCCAGGGCGCCGCCGTTCTATTTGCCTGCCTTGCCAGCTTACTCGGCGGGCTTGGCTACCAGAGAGCGGGTCTCTTCGCGCGCTTCCACCAAGGCGACGCGCAGGCTATCGCCGAGCTTGTAGCGTTCTTCGCCTTCGATCTGAATGCGGCCTTCTTTGTCGTCGATCACGACTTTGTCGCGATCGCTGTGCATCAAGGGCGCTGGAACGAACGCGGTGGCACCATTCGCTAACAGGCGTACGCGCATACCGCCACGGTTGATCGCCATTATATCGGCATCAAACGTGTCCTGGTTCTGCGCGGCCGGGGTCAAAAAGCGCACGTAGAGCCAGTCTTTTACATCACGCTCGGCCATACGGTTCAAGCGGCGACGTTCGGTGAGCTGCTCGGTGAGCTGTTGGCTCGCTTCCGCCGGTGCCTGCTCGCTTTTTAGCACACGCTTGATCAAGCGGTGGTTGACCATATCGCCGTACTTACGAATCGGCGAGGTCCAGGTAGCGTAGGCGGGTAACCCAAGGCCAAAGTGCGGCCCCGGCTGAGCGGACATGCTGGTAAAGCCCTGGAAACGGCGCAGACGGGCATCCAGCCAGGCATCGTCACGGCTCTCAAGCGCGCGCTTGAGCTCTTTATAATGGGCAAGCTCGGTCAGCGCTTCGCGATCAACGGCGATTTCCTGAGTGGCCAGGAACTCTTGCGCCGCTTCGGCTTTTTCCGGTTCAAACGCACGATGCACGTTAAAGATACCGTGACCGATATGGCTTGCCAGGAAGTCCGCACAGCAGGCGTTGGCCGCAATCATCGACTCTTCGATCATGCGGTTGGCAATACGCCGCTCTTCGGTATTAATGGCCAGGACATTGCCTGCCGCATCCAGCTCGAATACGTAATCCGGGCGGTCTTTGAACACCAGAGCGTGCTCGTTACGCCATGCGGTACGCGCTTCGGTCATGTCGCGTAGCGCGGTCAGCTGCTCGGCAATGTTGTCGGCAGGTGTCCAGTCGCCTTGACCTTCAATCCAGTCGGAAACGCGGTCATACACAAGTTTGGCGTGGGACTTAACATTGGCTGCGAAGAAGCGGTAGTCGCCCAGGCTGCCGTCGGCATTGATATTCAGCGTACAGGCCAGTGCCGGGCGCTCTTTGTCTTCCCAGAGCGAGCACAGGTCGTCGGCCAGTTGCTCGGGCAGCATAGTGACGTTCTGGCCCGGCAGGTAAACTGTAAACGCGCGGGTGCGGGCTTCCAGGTCCGCCGCATGGCCTTCTTCCACATAGGCCGTGGGGTCGGCAATCGCGACGCTCATCTGCCAGCCGCCTTCCGCGCGGGCACTTATGTGCAGCGCGTCATCCATATCACGGGTTTTTTCACCGTCGATAGTGAAGAAAGGCTGTTGGGTAAGGTCTTCGCGAGTCAGGCCTTCATCGTGCAGTGGCCATTCGGTGCCAGCATCGGGGCAGTCCTGTTCCAGCGCGTGACGTGCAAGGGTCACACGCCACGGCACGGCAGGATCATCTGCCTTGGCGACCAATTCGTCGATCTGAGCAAAAAAGCCGCGGTCGTTTTCTTTGAGCGGGTGGCGGACCAGACGGGCAACGACCCAATCGCCATCGGCAATGCTGGCTTCGTCCAGGCTGTTCTTGATCCGTGACTTGAGCACATTGCGGATAGAGGGGTGGTCGGGTACCACGGCCAAACGGTCTTCGCGCTTTTGCACGCGAGCCACAAAGCGGTCAAGACCCGCCTCGATCAGCTTTTCAGGCTCGACCGACTTTTTGTCACCGTTTTCGTGGATCACCGCTTCCACACGGTCACCGTGAATCACCTGCTTCATCGCGGGGGGCGGTACGAAGTAGGATTCACCGTTGTCGGTTTCGAGAAAGCCAAAGCCCTTCTCGGTAGCTTTAATCACCCCTTCGGCGCGTGGGGTGGTATCACGGATTTGTTGCTTGAGCTGAGCAAGCATAGAATTATTCTGAAGCATGAGGTCAATCAGTTGGCAAGAGTAGCTTGCCACTATACGGATTCCCGAAGGCTGCGCCAATTATCCGCCGTGGAAGTTGATATTGGTTATTCACGATCAGCGCTTTACAGCGCCTGAGAGAGATCGGTTAAGCTAGCGTTTCATTGATAGGGAGTATGCTATGACACCGCGGCTGATTGTTTCTGACCTGGATGGCACGCTGTTGGGACGCGACCATCGCTTACACCCAGATACCATCGACGTATTGAGAACGCTGGTGGGCCAGGGCCACCATCTGGTGCTAGCGTCAGGCAGGCACTATGCCGATATGCGTGTTTTCAGAGATCAGCTCAATGTGCCTATTCACCTGATCAGCAGCAACGGTGCCTATACTCATGACCCTGAGGATCAGCTGCTGGATGCCCATCATGTCGCTCCTCAGCAGGCTGCCGCACTGATTCGATTACCGCGCCCGGACAGCGTTCGCCTGAGCCTTTATCTGGACGATGCCTGGTATATTGATGCGGAATCGCCCAGCCACCTGAAAATGCATGCCGCGACTGGCTTTGTTTACCAGGTCGTCCCGCCTGACCAAATGCCCACCGAAGGCATTGGCAAGATACTTTACGGCGGAGCCCCTGAAGAACTTATCAAGATCGAAACGCTGATTCGTGAGAGCTGCGACGACTCACTGCATGTCACCTACTCGACAAGTGATTCGCTGGAAATCATGGCCGGAGGTGTCAACAAAGGCGTGGCGCTTTCAGCACTGCTCAAGCGGATTTCCATCGCGCCTGAAAACTGCTTAGCCTTCGGTGATAACCTGAATGATGTCGAGATGCTGAGCCTGGTGGGCGAGCCGCACTTTATGATCAATTCGCATCCGGAAATGGCGGGCAGGTTAAGTGTTGCGCGACAGATTGGCCATCATGGTGAAGCAGCGGTAGCCGTGCTGCTGCGCGAGCGGTTTGGACTATAAAACAGCGTTTATCATCCCGAACTTTGTAGCGCTAGTGGTAGGGCGGACATTCTGAATTATGGAAGGGGCTCTCTCTGGCTTCCGTCACGACGTCTGAACTCTGCGGCGAGTCGATCGGCTCTTAACGTCTGCATAACAGTGCTTATCTGTTTTTATTTTTATACAGTATTGTTAGCGCTAGCACTCGATTTTCTTTTGCGGGATATGAACTGTTATGCAAAAAAAGAAGCTCACTATCTCTCCTGAATGGGTCTTTCGAACTGATGATGGTGAATTGTTTGAACCGCGGCTTTTCCGTCTGCTGGAAAGTATCCGGGATACCGGTAAGTTAACCATGGCTGCAGCGGACGCCAATATTTCCTATCGACATGCTTGGAATCTTCTTAACCGAGCCGCTGATTTTTTTGGTTTACCGCTAGTAGTGATGCGTAAAGGCCACGGCAGTCAATTATCACCGCTAGGTGAAAAGTTGCTATGGGCAATCCATCGGGTCAAAGCTCGTCTAGGGCCGCAAATTGACAGCATGGCATCTGAATTGAACGAACAGATTCAGCAGTTGCTGACGGGGGCTCATCCGGTTTTACGTCTACACGCTAGCCACGGTTATGCGGTCGCACTGTTGCCAGAGTTTTCGGATCAAGTTGAAATCAACTTGCAATACCGTAACCCGGCAGAAGCCTTATCGGCTCTCAATCGAGGCGAGTGCGATCTGGCAGGCTTTCACTTTCCCACCAGCCCCAACCGCGCACGAGAAATTTTAAATCACTATCAGCATCACTTGGATGGTCGTCCTTTTCGCCTTATTCGATTTGTTATTCGGCGAGAAGGGCTGATGATGCGTAAGGATTCGCCGGTAAAGGTCAGTACGCTGCACGAACTGGCCGATGCCAAACTGCGTTTTATCGGTCGGGATCGTCACTCAGGGACGCGTATCCTGTTTAATTTACTGCTGCGTGAAGCCGGGCTGCCTGAAGACTGTATTAACCGCTCACCACAACAGGAGTTTACTCATACAGCTGTTGCCGCCTTTGTGGCAGCGGGAATGGCTGATATTGGCTTTGGCGTAGCCACTGCAGCTCATCAGTTCGATCTCGACTTTAAAGAGTTGGCCTGTGAGCATTACTTATTGCTTTGTCGTGAGGACGATCTTGAGCGGGGCAAGCTTTCTCACCTGCTGGAGCTGATGCGTTCGCCAGAATTTATTAGCCGTATTGAGGGATTGCCCGGCTATGAGACGGACCAAACTGGGCAAATTATTACTTTTGAAGAACTCCTCGCCGAAGATAGTTGAAGCATACCAATCGCGCAGCCAAGGCAAAGTTATCCGCCTTGGCTGCGCCCATCGTTAGTGTGAGCCGCCCAAGGCAAATATCCTGGGCGGCAGTTTCAAATGGATTGTGTTTTAAAACAAGGCAGCGGCCTTGGCCAGTGCGATATAAAGGCCAATCAAAAACGGCACTCCCACCGCCAGCCATGCCAAAACGCCGGTAATGCCAAAGGCGCCGCGTGCTGCCGTCTGGGCGTTGTTGGAAACGCCAGTATCGTGCTGCAGCGCGCGTTCATGGGCAAGCTCTGCTTCAGTCATTTGTAAAGATGAGTCCACGGGTTTGATCAGGCTGTTACAAATGAGGCCCAGCAGCAGCAGGCCAGCCATAATATAAAGCGTGCGATCATATACCAGCGCCGGTGCAATGCCGGCTGCTAATTGCGCTTCACGGATCAGCGCAATAACCACCGGCCCAATTAACCCGGCCGCTGTCCAGGCGGTCAGTAATCGACCATGGATGGCACCTACCATTTGAGTGCCGAAGATATCCGCGAGGTAGGCTGGCACTGTGGCGAATCCGCCGCCGTACATGCTCAAGATTAAGCAGATAGAAATTACAAACATTGCCGCTAAGCCCATGTGGCCCCAGGTCGGCAGCAGGCAGTAGGTAATGATGCCGAGTACAAAGAATATGTAGTAGGTGTTCTTACGACCGAGCTTATCTGAAAGTGACGCCCAGAATAGTCGGCCTACACTGTTAAACAGGCTGATTAGCCCTACCAAGCCCGCAGCGGCGGCGGCGATGGCTGTTTGCTGGGCCGCCGTCATTGCTGCACCGGTATCTTCCAATCCCAGGAGAGCGCCGCCAAAAACATCCTGGAGCATTGGGCTAGCCATGGAAATAACCGCAATGCCAGCCGTTACGTTTAGAAAAAGTACGCTCCAAATTAACCAAAATTGCTTGGTTTTCCAGGCCTTGTTGAGATGTACATGACCCTGTGTGATCATCGCGTTAGCTTTCTGTGAGCTAGAGGGCTCCCAGCCCTGTGGTTTCCAACCGTTGGGCGGAACGCGAAAGCCTAGCGCGCCAGCACTCATAACAATAAAGTAGATCATACCCATTACAATCAGCGTTTCAGCGACACCTGTGCCGCCTCCCGCTGAGAAATGGTCCATTAGCCATACTGCTAATGGGGCGCCCACCATGGCACCACCACCATATCCCATGATAGCAAATCCGGTTGCCATGCCTCGGCGGTCTGGGAACCACTTGATCAGCGTTGAGACCGGCGTAATGTAGCCAAGCCCCTGGCCTATCCCACCTAGAACGCCGCAGCCCAGATACAGCAGCCATAGTTGATGAGTCATCACGCCGACGCCGCCAAGCACCATGCCGCCACCCCAGCAAAGCGCCGCAATAGCCCCCGCCTTACGCGGGCCAGCATGCTCCAGCCATGCGCCCCAAAGAGCGGCTGAAATACCTAACATGGCGATAAAGATACCGAAAGTATAGGTAACGTGACTAACTGCCCAGTTACATGACGTGCTGGTAAGTGCCTGTAATAAGCCGATGTCGCCACAACTAGCGGCAACCTCTGAGGCTGGGATAAGCGTAGCCATGGGGAGCCAAAACACCGAAAACCCATACGCCATACCAATACACAAATGAATCGCCAGTGCGGCGGTAGGTACCAGCCAGCGATTAAAGTTTGGCCCGGCTATGGTGTTTTCTCGATCGAAGAAGCCTGCATGTCGTTCAAGCGCTATAGATTCGCTCATAGTTAAACTCTCTATTTGTTGTTGTAGACGTGCGCAATATTGATTATGAAAAAATATGCTTATTAAGATCGTTTGTGTAAGTTATTTTTAAGCTAAATAGTTAACTAGAATGAGCTCGATGTAGCAACTATTCAAAAGTAATAAGAATTTTTTTTCTTATTTAAAGCGTGAGAGCGTCAGCGCTTTGTGGGCGCAACGTGTTTCCATTGAAGTATCAAGATGGTTTTTTTATTCAAGAGTCAGTTGATTGACGAGCTAGCTGGCGATTGGATATTGCCCCAGCGATGGCAGGTTCTACCATCAGCCGAGGGGTTATTATAGTCACCGCTAGTGCCGATAAGGCTGATTGAGCATTCGGTTTTGGAGCAGAGAGTGATGGCTATCTAATCAAAGGGTTTTAAGCCTCGCGAGTATTGGAGGCGGGTTCTTTGTCCAGGCGTTTGATTTGTCGCCACAAGTCCTGACGTAAATCGGCTAGTTTAGGCTGCTCTTCAGGCGTAAACGCCACCGGGCGACACAGCCGCTGGGCGCGTAAACCCAGACGTGCACTCAGTAACCCGGTGGCAAGCCCCTGGCCCGCTCGGGCCGAAAGCCGGCTGGCTAAATGTAGCGAAAGCATATCCATACTGGCATCAGTGGCAAGCTCACTGGCGCCAGCAAAGGCCATATTGCGCAGCACGTTGCGGAAAAGACGCAGGCGGCTGGCATAGCCAAGCTCGAGCCCGTAGAGGCGGCATAGCCTATCTACCATGACCAGGCTGCGCCAAGCCACCAGCGCCATGTCAACCAGCGTCAGCGGGCTAATCGCCACCATGATCGCGGTTTCTCCCGACATTCGGGTAACCAGGCGCTGGGCTTCACGGTCGCGTGGCGCTAACAAATGATGGCGCAGCAGCATTTGAATTTCTTCACCGTCATGGTGCGGCTGGCAGGCGCGTTGAAAGGCCTGCCAGTGCGGGTCGTCGTCTGAAAGTTTGAGCTGTTGACGCAGCTGCTCAGCCATTTTTCTGGCTTGGCGGGGCGAGCCTTGGGGCAGTTCAGCCAGGTCGCTGCGCAGCCGGTCGTGGCGCTTTAAACGGCTGAGCCGACCGAGTTCTTTGAGTACTGAGATGCCGCCAATACCAATCAGGCTTACACCAAACAGCTGCCACGCCATGGCCATCCACTGGGATTGGGAAAGCGCCTCGGGAATGCCGGTGACTAACTCGATAGTGCCAAGCGTTGCACCACCCGCCAAGGCAAACATCAACCCCCAGCGTCGCTTGCGCGGCGCTCCCAGGCTAGTCTCCGGTAGGGCCTGCTCCTCGGCTGCGGTGATTAGCGGCTGGTGGGTGTCGGTTGCTTCAAAACGCTGGTGTTGGCGCAGGCTGGGTTCCTGTTCGACAACGTCGTCAGGCGTATCATTGAGGCGGAAGTTGCGCCGTGGCTGAGGGTCGGTCATACGAGTTTATCTCCAATCAGCCAATCAATGGCGGCATCCATACGAATGTGGGTTAACGCATCCGAGGTGGCGGGCATGGGGCGAAAGCTGGGAAAGTCGAATCCCTGATGTTTCCAGAAATCGGCATTGGGTAAGCGGTTCGGCACGTCGCCGGGGTAAACCAGCGCCTCTTCGCCTTCAAGCGTTGTGCCGCGCAAGGCGGCGGAGCGCTTACCATCGTGCAGTACCTCGCGCGCCTCGGTGGCGCGGATGGCAGCAATCGATAGCGCTTTTACCGGCACGTTGGCAAAGCGCAGGTCTTTAAGCGGCTCGGCCAACAGCGCTTCGAGTAGCTGAACCACGTTGCCATGCTGTTCCGGGGTGACGTGGTCTGCTTTCGTGGCCGCAATCGCCAAACGATCAATCTTAGGCGCGAACAGCCGCGACAGTAGGCTGCGTTTGCCGTAATCAAAACTTTGCATCAGTTGGCGCAGCGCACGGGATAGATCCTCAAACCGCTCGGGCCCGGCATTGAGCGCGCCAAGCACATCGACCAGGACAATCTGGCGGTCAAAGCGACGAAAGTGGTCGCGGTAGAAAGGCCGTACCACTTGCTGCTGGTAGTAGCGAAAACGTGCCGCCAGCGTGGCATAAAGGCTGCTGTCAGGCAGGCTGTCGAGCATCTCTTTGGAAGAATCAAGATGAGGCAGCGGAAAAAACTGCAGTACCGGTGCTCCATCAAGCTCACCAGGGAGTAAAAATCGCCCTGGCTGAAGGTCTGAAAAGCCCGCCTGCTTGGCACGGCGCAGCCCCTGGGCGTAAGCTTCAGCCAAGTGGGCAAGCTGCGCTTCGTCGGCTTCAGACGCTGGGTCCAGCGATTTAACAGCGTCTAGCCATTCGCTAAACAGGGCGCGCCGTTGTTCACCTTCCAGCAGAGGCTGGGCGTGGCACCAGCTATAAAAATCGTGCTGAAGCAGCGGTAAATCGAGCAGCCACTCGCCTGGGTAGTCGAACAGATCCAACGTCAAGTGGGCGATGTCCGGTGCAAACCAGCCGGTTTGGGCCGGGCGGTAGCGCAGTTGCAGGCGCAATTCGCTGATGCCGCGCGTAGGCTCCGGCCAGCGTGGCGGCGTATCGCGCAGCGCTGCCATACCGGGGTCATAGGGAAAGCGTGGAATGCCCAAGTCCGGTTGGTTGAGCCGCTGCGCGCCTAGCAAGCGGCCTTCACGTGCCGCGGGCAAAAGATCCAGTTGCGCTTCCACGCCTGCGTGGCGCAGCTGGTTCACCAGCGACGTTAAAAACGCCGTTTTGCCCGCTTGCGATAGCCCCGTTACTGCTAAGCGCAGCTGACGATCCCGGCCTCGCTCCAGTAGATTACTCAGTTCGCGGCTTAACGGCTGGCGCATCTGGCATTCCCTTTATCTGATTTTTAAGCCGTAAAGCGGCTTGCCTAGTGAACAGCATAGCGAAAGGTTAATGAACCGTTCATTAACCGCGGCTAAGCGTGGTCCCCAACAGGTGCTGCGCGCCAGGCACCAGCCATACCGGATCAAGGCGCGTATTGGCTGATTCAATGCACACAAAATGGCGTGCTGCATCGGCTGGGGTGTCGCTGGGAAGTTCGGTATTAGGGTGCCACACGACCGTTGAGTCGCTTGACTGTTTGGCAACGCGCAGGCTGCGTACGCCATCATTAAGCATCACCGCTTCATTACTGTGATAAATCCGGTCGATGGCGCCGTGGATGGCAAGCGTACCTTGCTGTTCGGATTCGGCAAAGTCACGCAGTTTATCCAAGTAGCGTGCCCCTGCAAGTCCTTCCAGTCGACAGGCGTGAATGTCATTGACAGCTAAATAGGTATGCAGCGCGCCGCTGGTTTTTACCGGCGCATCGCCGATGTTTTCACTGATAAGCTCAACGTTTAGGCGCTGCGCATTAGCCTGAATGACCACGCGCGCGGTGAGCTGGCTATGTAAGGATTGCGCTGGGGAAAGGTGCACTTCAATGCCTTCAGCGTGCTCATCGACGGCGTCCAGCCGCCAAGCCGCCTGACGCGCCAGGCCATGGAACGGGCCATTGCGATCAGGGCTTTCATCAGCATAACGTTCGTCGGCAAACCAGGGCCAGCATAGTGGGATGCCGCCACGTATCACGTCTGGCAAGGGCTGCGGTGTTGGGGTTATCCACAGCCAGCCGGTATCATTGGCGGGGCGAAAATGCAGCACCTGAGCGCCTTGCAGGCTGATCGCCAGTTCACCCCAGGGCATATTGAAAAGCGCGACATCACGCCCTTCCCAGTTAGCCGTTTGCTGGCCTTCTACATGGGCAATGAGGTTAACGAGGGAATCAGGGGTCATCGGCGTTCCTTAAAAGGGTTTGTATCAAAAGGGTTTGCATCAAAGTAGGCAGAATTGTCGCGCTGTGTGCTATGGTAGGACAAGCAAGACTTGTAGGTAAAACACGTACGTAAAACCCTGGTAAGTGGATATCAAGGAGGCACTATGGGCTTTATTGCTTGGTTAATCATTGGTGGTTTAGCTGGCTGGATCGCTGGCAACATCATGCGCGGCGGCGGTTTCGGCATTTTAGGAAACATTGGCGTAGGTATTGTCGGTGCTGTGCTCGGCGGCTTTATGTTTAGTTTGTTAGGTCTGCAGGCGGGCGGTTTTATTGGCTCATTGGTCACCGCGACGGTAGGGGCGGTGGTGCTGCTTTGGGTTATTAGTAAGGTTAGAAAAGCTTAGCATCGACTAGCTTACATGGTTATTGCTGCCCGGCCCTGTGCCGGGCAGCGTCGTTTTAGGCCACTAAGTTTTAGACCAATAGGTTTTACGACAATAGATAGGTTTAGCTATCGGTCTTGGCACCACTTTCCGTTACACTAAGGCGCTTTGTTCTAGCGCATTGCTGGTAGATTTTTGCTTTCGAGGTGTCTCTTGGTCGACGCGTTAAACGCCTGGTGGGCCCAAC
This sequence comes from Halomonas sp. AOP43-A1-21, assembly GCF_052376775.1. Taxonomy (NCBI): domain Bacteria; kingdom Pseudomonadati; phylum Pseudomonadota; class Gammaproteobacteria; order Oceanospirillales; family Halomonadaceae; genus Halomonas; species Halomonas sp. AOP43-A1-21. The sequence goes on from NZ_JBQSWC010000020.1 coordinate 14,593, forward strand.
AGCTGGTGCTCTGTGATTGGGCATTTACCCCGCATCCGCTTTCGGTGGATACGCAAGCGGCAGAGCAGCGCTTGCTGCAATTGGGTATTACCAGCCGTAATGAGCTGGCGGAACAGCTCTTTCATGCGTTAGGCGCCTCGACAGGGCAGGCCGACCGCTTGCTGGGTGCCCTGGAATGGTCGGCGCTGGCCGGTGCGGCAGGCTGGCTTGAGGCCGGTCAGGCACGAACGTGGGCGCACCATGTCATACGCCGCATTACCTCTGACTACAGCGATTTACGCGCCTGGCTTTCAGAGCTGCGCCGCGTGTTGGGAGCCAACGGGTGGGAAATAGGCGCCGACGATCGTTTTATCGATGCCTGTCAGGCGCTTTCTGCCCTTGAAAACGAAGGTGAAGGTATCACCTGGGAAATGCTTGAGCAGGCGCTGGCACAGCTGCCGGCACCGGCCTCGGTATGGCCTACAGCCCCTGAAGCCCAGGTATGGCGCTTAGGCGCGCTGTTTCGCCCGGTGATCAGCTATCCGGCAAGCCAGACCGACTGGCCTGATGCCAGCCAGTGGCTTGAGCGCATTTGGCAGATCAATGACCGAGAACAGCTGTTGGAAGTGGCGCTGTGGCTAAGCGCGCAGGGTGAACGTCAGCGCTGGGACATTGAGGCCCGTGAACTGCTGGCGATGGATAATGCCCAGCGTCTTGCCTGGCAGCACGATGAAATCGAAGACTCCCCTTACGCTGGCGTACTCAATGCATTTGTAAGCCAGGGCGAGCCGCTCGAATGGGCCGCGTGGGACTGGCTGCGGCTGGTGGAAATTGCCTGGGCGGGCGCCTGCTGCGGCTGGCTCACCCAGGCAGAGGCGGATGACCTAGCGTGCCATGCGGCAGACCTTATCGGCCATCGTTACCATGACTGGCACGCCATACTAAAAGCCTATATGCGCGGGCAAAGCCTCTTTGAAGGCGTTGATCGACGCAATATGACGCCCAATGCGCACCACGTGCTGTTGATCAACGCCCCGCATAGCCCGTGGAAGCGGCCACCCACGACGCTGCTTAACGACTCGACTCGCCAAGCCTCTCAGCAGCGCATTAAACAGTGGCGCAATACGCCCCATCACTGGCTGTTGGCGCTTGCAGGGGTACGCGAACCTGATGTCATGCTGCGCCAGCTAAATCCAGGCGCCCCTATCGATGAGCAGCGCCGCGCTGACGCTGCACTTTATCTACAGGAATCGCTTGGCTTGCATGCCGATGAAGGACCGCAGGTATTGGCTCGCTATTGGCTGCCTGCCCAGGCCCACCACCTTAATCAGTTAGCAGCCGATGCGGTGCATGGCGTATGGCCACCTTCGCAAACGCTGTTTGGCCAGCCCACGCCGGATGAGCTGAAACAGCGTAATGCCGTAAAAGGCGTTAGCCGCCATGCGGCGACCATCCATATGGCGGAAAAATTCGCCTTTTACCTGCATATGGCTTTGGATAGCGATCTGTTTGAGCGCGAGCCGCTGTTTGCTTATGCCAGCGCGCTGCGCAGCTGCCTGTGCCGCTTTTACCCCAATCCCAAGCGGCTGCTGGAAGCTTGGTTTGCCTGGGAAAGTTGCCTGCCCGAGCCTGAGCACGACTCGTTGATCAATGAAATCGCCTGGCATCTGGATGACCCGGGCAGCCTGTTTTACTGGCTTGACTGGCAGCACGATGCCTGGTGTGAGCCTGGTGGGCGGCCTACCTTGACGCACTTTACCGCCATGTCGCTGGTTGGGCCGCTTAATAGCGCCGTCTGGTGCGAGCCCCAGCTTGAAAGTCCGCGCGAGTGTGACGATATTCGCGAATGGGTAGAGAGCCACTATCACCTGACCAGCGCCGCCGATATGCAGGAGTTCTTAACGTTGATGCTCGATGCTGGCGATCGTCAGGAGTACCAGATCAACTACGCGCCTTACACGCTGAACCCGGAGCGCCTAAAAGCTGAAATTGCCATTTTAGAATCGGGTGACTGCGCTGAGGAAGAGCGTCATCACCTGCTGCGCTTACGCCGCGTGCAGGGAAATGAAGATCACTGTAATGATGTCGACATGGCCGCGTGGGATATTGCTCAGCTGGTCGATCTGGCCATTGCTGCCCGGCAGCTTGGTTGGTTGGAAAGTCAGGCATTTGCTGAGGTATTGGACCGCGCGTATCAGTTAGCCGCTGACCACTATGCTGGCTGGCAAGAGTATGCCGCGGGTATGTATGCTGGGTTTTCATTTTTTATGGGCGAAACGCCGGAACGCGAGAGCTTTTTAGCGGGATTTCGTCAAGCAATGGTGGCCTGGGTTTGTGGGGCACCGATTCTGGCTGGACCCTGGGCCAGCCTCGATTTTCCGGGCAATAAGCCGCGTCATTTTGCGCCACTTCACATCGACACCTTACCGGGTGATCAGAGAACACTACATTGAGGCTCGCCAAGCATGTACGACCTAGCTTATAGTCTATCGCGTGTTATTACTTATACCCTTTCCATAATAGTACGAGGTTAATCGCATGGTTGCGTTGCCACACCCCGCTGTGACCGCTGTCCGTGTTGTAAGTGTTTGTGTTGTCGTTGCCTTTCTTTCGGGTTGTGCAGGCTCCTCGCGTCAATCGATCGAGCCCCCTGAAGATTACTTCGCGATGACGCTGCCAGGGATGACAAAAGGTTCTACCCCGCAAATGTCACCCATCAATAATTCCGTTGCACAGTTACGTAGTTTTCAGACACCTCCACCAACGCTTGTACGCCAAGCGCTAATGGAGCAACACCAGCGATGGGCCGGGACGCCTTACCGCATCGGTGGAACTTCAGCGCGAGGGATCGACTGTTCGGCGTTGGTGCGCAATGTTTTTCGCGATACGTTTGATTTAGAACTACCCCGTTCGACTTACGATCAGGTAAATGAGGGACGCCCGATCGACCGCCAAGAGCTGCAGGCGGGCGATCTGGTCTTCTTCCAACCCCCGGGACGCTACAACCATGTGGGGATTTATGTAGGAGATGGTTATTTTCTACATGCCTCTACATCGCAAGGGGTGATCATCTCCAGCTTGGATAACAGTTATTGGCAGCGCTATTACTGGCAGTCACGGCGGGCATTGGAGCCAACCAACCTGGCTTATTTGGGCAGTAATTTTACGCCGTGAGGATAGTGGGCTGCGCTGCTTACGCTTAGGGATGGCATGATTGCAGATAAAACACCGGCTTGGTGGCGAGCAACAATGGCCCTGTGTTTAGGGTCATTTCTTGTTTTTATTAACCTGTATGTTCCCCAGCCGTTATTGCCTGAGCTTAAAACCGCCTACGAAGTATCGACGCTAGGCGTTAGCCTGTTGATGTCGGTCGCTACCTTGTCGTTGGCGTTTGCCCTGTTAGTGTTTGGGCCGCTTTCCGATGCGATAGGCCGTGAAGACATTATGCGGATTACGCTACTGCTGGCCGGTGGCTGTTCGCTACTGCTGGCATTTGCGCCAAACTTTGAAAGCCTGCTGGTGCTGCGTCTGATTCAGGGATTTGTCCTGGGAGGGCTACCTGCCGTTGCGATTGCCTGGATGGGCGATGCCTTTGAGAAACCCGCGCTGCTCAGCGCAGTGGGGCTGTATATTGGCGCCAATACGTTAGGCGGCATTAGCGGGCGGATTGTCGGCGGTGCAGCGGCAGAAGTGGGTGGGTCTTCCGCTGCGTTTATTGCGGTAGGGGTAATGACGCTGGTGGGCTGCGCCATTTTTTGGCGCCTGCTGCCCAATAGCCGTGCGTTTACTCCCAAGCAGTTTCAACTGCGCCGCGCCTTAATCGATATAGTCGGGCATCTGCGTACCCCGGTGCTGCTTGCCGCCTACTGCCTGGGCGGCATTAACTTTCTGATTTTTATCAATCAATATAGCTATATTACCTTTCGCCTGGCGGTCGAGCCGTACCAGTTGGCTGCCAGCGGACTGGGGCTGATCTTCTTAACTTACCTGGGCGGTACGTTTGCGTCGACCATCTCCGGGCGTTTAGCTCAGCGTTATTCCCCCGCTAGCTGCATGATGGCCGGCGTGGTGATTTTAATGCTAGGTACCGCCGTCACCCTGAATGATTCGCTGGTGCTGATTATTCTGGGCCTCACTATAAACGCATTTGGGTTTTTCCTGGCTCACTCTCTTGCATCCAGCTGGGTGGGACGTTATGCCCAGGGGGCGCGAGGCAGCGCATCGGCTTTGTACCTGGTGTTTTACTACGTGGGTGCAAGCCTGGGTGGCTTTTGGCTGGAGCCTTTCTGGCAGGGCGCCGGTTGGACAGGCATCGCCTGGGGGTCGTGGATTCTGTTAAGCGTCACCCTGATGATTACGTTGGGTATGCGCCGCTTCGAGCGCCGTTGCAGACGTTGATGCCGGTCTTAAAGATCTCAGCAGGCCTGTAATTGACGGCTCTTGAGGTGATAGTGGCGACTGCAAAGCCGCTTGATCAAGGCCGTGTCATGGCTGATGACTAAAACGCCAAGCCTTCGCGTTTGCGCCTCGGCTTTTAGCGCCTGCCAGAGCGCTACCTGGGTAATCGGGTCAAGCATTGTTGAGATTTCATCGGCGATTAAATAACGTACCCCGGGTGCTAAAGCCCTTAATACGCAGATACGTTGCAGCTCGCCGCCGGAAAGCGACCCAGGCAGGCGGTTTAACCAGTCGGGCTTAATGCCAAACGCACGGCACAGCGCTTCAGGCGGCGTCCACGCCTCGTTCAGCACCCGGCCTACTCGCCAGCGCGGATTAACCGCAAGTTCCGGTGATTGAGGCAGCCATTGCACCGGCTTTATACCCCGGGACGGCAGCTTTTCACCATCCACTAAAACGCGCCCACTGTAGGGTAAATAATAGCCCGCAAGCAGCTGACCGAGCGTGGATTTGCCCGCGCCTGAATCGCCGCTAAGTCCCACCCATTCGCCAGCGTTTACACCCATTGAAATGCTCTTCAAAAGCGGCGGCTGTGCCTTGAAAGTAAAGCTTACTTGGCAGGCTTCAAGCAATGTTCCCCTCCTTCTTGTGCATTATTTGTGGAGCGCTAAAGGCATTGTCCGGCAGGGCCTGCCAAAGCGCCTGGGCGTAAGCGCTTTTAAGGGTTTCGCCCAGGCCGGTAAAGGCGCTGGCGGGGGCTGTCTCAACACTGCGGCCCTGATGCATGATAGTCACGTGGTCGGCAATCGGTAGCGCATGACGTAAATCGTGGGTAATTAAGATCACCGCCTTGCCTTGATGTGCCAGTGAACGTAGCGCGCTGAGCACCCGGTCGCGTTGAACGGGGTCCAGGCCAACAGTGGGCTCGTCGGCGATAATAAGAGACGCTTGACCGACATGGGCCATAGCCGTGAGCACTCGCCGGGCCATACCGCCCGACAGTTCATGGGGGTAGGCGCGGCCTGCGCGGTCATTAAGCTGGTAGTGGTTGAGTGCTTGCCCGGCAGCCTGCCAGGCAGCTTTATGAACGAGGCCTGAACGGTTTGCCGCCCAGCTTACCTGGCGTTGGGTGCGTACCAACGGGTCGAGCGCGTTTAAGGACTGAGGAATTAACGCCATATGACGGCCACGCAAGTGCCGCTGGCGTTTGGCATCCAACAGCGTCTCCTGATAAAAGCACTGGCCGCTTAGCCGGGCATCCGCAGGTAATAGCCCCATGATGGTATGCGCGAGCAGGCTTTTGCCCGCCCCGGATGCGCCGACTACCGCGTGTAGACTGCCCGCCGCAGCACTAAACGAAAGTTGATCCAGATGCGTTGCAAAGTGGCGCTGCCACCAGCGTGGAGAGTAGGGAAGCTCAAGGGTTAACTGCTCAATACGTAGCATATAAAGCTCCACTGGTGAAAAGATCCCCGGCTCTATGGTGAGAGCGCGCGACGTAGAAGTGTTGCCGTGCGCTCAATGCTGAGCACCATCAGCAGTAACCCCAGCCCAGGGAAAACACCCAGCCACCAGTAGCCGCCGCTTAGATAGCGCATGGCATCTGCCAGCAAAATACCAATAGCCGGTTGGCTAGGGCTTAACCCAACGCCCAGAAATGTCAGCGCGGCCTCGTGCAGAATCGCATGCGGAAACAGCAGCAGCGCGCCAACCAAGCAATGCGGCAGCGCATGGGGTAGGAAATGATGCAGCACGATAAATCCCTGGGATTTGCCCAGCGCGCGTGAAATACCGATGTAGGGCGCGTGGCGCAGCTGCAGTAGCTCGGCGCGCAACACCCGCGCCAGGCTGGGCCAATGGGTGGTCGCCACCGCGATAATAACCGCATGCAGGCCGCCGCCAAGAGCAAAAGCGATTAGCAGCAATAAGATAAGATGCGGCACGCTAAGCAGTGTATCGATTAATAACTGCACCAGGGCATCCAGTCGGGGGGAGAGCATTGCCAGTATGGCAAGGCTTAGCGCAATGGCCGTTCCCAATAGAGCCGCCAGGCAGCCCACCCAAAAACTCAAGCCAAGCCCGGCAAGCGTGCGTGCCCAAAGCTCACGCCCCAGCGCATCGGTTCCCAGCCAGTGCGCAGTACTTGGGGGGAGTAAGCGCGCATCAAACTGCATTTGCCCCGCCATTCCCCCGGCCCACCAGTGGCTTGATAGCAGCGCTAACAAAGCGAGCGTCGCGATACTCGCGTACGCGATAGTCTGCAGGCGCGGCTGGGTAGTCCTCATGCGTGTCTCCGGCGCATGCGTGGATCAATCAGATGGTAAAGGCTGTCCGCCAGCATATTGCCCGTGCAAACAAATACCGCGGTAAATAGTGCAATGCCTAATAACAGCGGCACATCGCTACGAAGACCTGCCTCGACCGTGGCTCGGCCGAGGCCTGGGTAGGCAAACACCTGCTCGATTAAAATTGAGCCACCGAATAGCTCACCCAGTGATGCCAGGGCCAATGTCATTGCTGGCAGGCTTGCATGGCGTACGCCGTGTCGCCAGGCAATGTCCAGCCGGCTGGCGCCTTGGGCAAAGGCGTGGGTGGCAATCTCTGAGCGCATCAGCGCGAGCATGCGAGTTCGGGTATGTAGGGTGATAGAGGCCGTGCCCAGCAGCGTCAGCGTAACAATCGGCAGAACCAGATGGTGGGCTCGCGTGAGAAGGTCTAGCTCATTGCTTAGCACTCCTGTCGGCCCTGCGCAGCAAACCGGTGTCCAGCCCAAATATACAGAGAAAAGCATAACGCTGAGAATGGCGAGCCAGAAGGTAGGCGTTGAGGCGGTGATATAGGCGTAGGTGCTAATCACTTTATCAAGCGGTGAGCGCTCTTTGGCCCCGGCAATAACCCCCAGCGTGAAGCCCAGCAGGATGGACAGTAGCCAGGCGCTGCCCAGTAATGCAATTGAGCGCTTAAAGCGTTGGCTAATGACGTCACCTACTGGCTGGTTATATACATGGCTAAACCCCAGATTGCCGCTGGCTAACTGCTGCAGCCAGCGGCCAAACTGTAGCGGGGCCGAGTCGTTAAACCCCCAGCGTTGAGCGATAAGTTCACGCTGCTCGGGGCTTACCTGGGCCATTTGCGGACCAAGGTAGGCATCTACCGGGTCTACCGGGGAGGCCATCATAAGGCTAAAGGACACCGCCGCCACGCAGAGCAATACGAGCCCCAGGCGTAGCAGGCGCCGTGCGATGACGAGGCCTAATCGCACGTCCAGCGCCAGTCAAGCAGGTTCGCCGTCACGGGCCACCCATGACCGTGAGGGGCCACGCCTAATTCGCCTACATCCAGGCACTTGTCGGCGGCATAAACGTGAGAAAGATTGACCATCCAGGCCCAGCTAACATCGCCACGGAAGCCGTAGCCGGTTTTGCCATCCCATTGGGCAGCCTGCCAGTGCTGATTGGCCTGTTCAGCGCTGGCAGCGGTTTGGGCGGCTTCCAGGTGGCTGTCGACCGTGGCGTTTGCGTAATAGCCGCTGTTATAAAAGCCGTTGCCCGCGTGCTGGCTATGATAAAGGTAATAAACCTCCTGGGGACTTTGGCTGCCAAACCCCATGACTACGGCATCCTGATGCAGGGCTTGGCGCTGAATCTCGTCCCAGGAGCGCCCCGTGGGCTGCATTTGGATACCCAGGGGGCGTACCATTTCAGCGCTCACTTCTGCCAGTAGCTGCCGGGTACTATCACTCGATGGATAGGTCAGATGGAAGCGGGCTGGCTGGTCATCTTTATAGCGCAGGCCGTCGTCACGGCGTTGCCAGCCAGCGGCCTCCAGAATGTCGGCGGCCTGATCAAGGTCTGGGGCATCGATGTGTTCATCAGTGTGGCTCCAAGGCAGACCATCCGCCGGGCCGAATGCCGGGCGGCCGTAACCATGTAGCGCTATATCAACCTGGGTTTGACGATCAAGCGCCAGGTTCACTGCCTGACGAATGGCAAGATCAGCGGTCACGTTATTGCCAATGAGGGCGCCGGAGGGCGCGCGGTCACCATTGGCAGGCTGCATGGGAAACATAATGCCCCGGTTATCGACGCTTTGCATAACAACGGGCTGCATATGCGAAGGCAGGTTGGCCGCTAGAGCAGGTGGTAGCGCAGCGATATCGACGCCGCCCGCATGAGCGGCGCTTAGCGTGGTATCTTCACCGGTAAATAGAAAAACCAGCTGCGCAAACGTGGGGGGCTGCCCGTAAAAGTAGGGGTTACGTTCGACAATAAGCTGCTCGCCTTCTTGCCACTCCACTAATTGGTAAGGGCCTGAGCCAACCGGATGCCGACCATAGTTATCCGTATAGCCGTTTTCGCGCTCAGCATGGGGCACAATGCCTAAAGTAAGGAGCTGATCGATAAACGTAATGCGCGGCTTGTGCAGGGTCAGTGTTACGGTGTGATCATCAATCGCCGCGGCGGTTTGTAACGCGCTCAGGTCCGCTCGACCCCCCGCTTGAGCCGCTTTATTGAAGGTAAATGCAACGTCTTCGGCGGTGAGCGCGGTACCATCTGAAAAGCGCACATTGTCACGCAGCGTAATGGTCCACGTAAGGCGGTCGGCTGAGAGCGACCATTCGGTTGCAAGCTCTGGCTGCAAAGAAAGATTTGTGCCGCGCGTGAGCAGGGTCGATTGAAAAAGCGGGTTACCGTATTGTCCCCAACCTAATAGCGGATCAAACCCCTGCTCAGGTTCGCCACCGATGGCAAGCACGAGCTGCTCTTTGGCACTGGCCGTGCTAATCATCAAGCTACTAAGCAGCACACCGAGTAAGATAGTGCCGCAGTTGGGTTTATACATTGCAAGGGTCCGCTTGGAAAAGAGTATGATGTTTTTACAATAACATCATACTGAGCTCCTCAAAAGCGGATAGCTGAAGGCCATGATCAAGGAGAAGATGTATGCAACGCGTCACGATAACGCTGGATGAAGAGTTGTTAGACGAGGTCGATGCGTTAATGCGCGCGCGCGGCTACCAGAACCGCTCGGAAGCTATCCGTGATTTAACGCGTAGCGGTCTTAAGCAGATAAAAGAGGAGGCCGTGCCTGAAGCGCTCTGTATGGGCGCACTTGTGTACGTTTATGACCATGCGGCGCGGGATCTTTCAAAGCGCTTAACGCGTCACTCCCACGATCATCACAGTCTTACGCTTTCAACACTGCACGTGCATATCGATCACGATAGCTGTCTGGAAGTCGCTTTATTAAAAGGGCAGGGGCATGAGCTCAAGCAGTTTGCAGATGAAGTCACTTCATCGCGCAGCGTGCGCCATGGCCAACTGGTGCTGATTCCTGAGACTTGAAGACTCACTGCATAATAAACATTCATAAAAAAAAGGCGGCCCGCAGGCCGCCTTTTTCAGCAAACGTAAGCGATTAATGCTCAACGCCGCCTTCACCGTGCACGTGGCCGTGCTCGGTTTCTTCCTGGCTCGCTTCACGAACGGACGCAATCTCAACATCAAAGTTAAGATGTTCGCCCGCCAGAGGATGGTTGCCATCAACGATAACGGTGTCGCCTTCGATGTTCTTAACCGTCACCATCAGCGGGCCACCTTGAGTCTGGGCTTGGAACTGCATGCCCGGCTCAATGTTTTCGACGCCCTGGAAAGCATCACGCGGTACTTCTTGTACCAGCTGTTCTTGAACTTCGCCGTAACCCTCTTCCGGAGTTACTTTGACGTTCAGCTTGTCACCCGCTGCGCGGCCTTCAAGCTCTTTCTCCAGACCCGGGATAATGTTGCCCGCGCCATGGAGATACGTCAGAGGCTCACGGCCTTCGGAACTGTCTAGCACTTCACCTGAGTCATTGGTCAGGGTGTAGTGAAACGCGACAACCGAGTTTTGCGCAATTTGCATTGAATAGCCTTTCGGTGAGTGCATGTCCCAACATGGTAACGCGTGAAACGCGGCTTGTCAGGGGGTAAGCCAGGTTTTTACGCTCACTCGTTCATCGCGGTATTGCGCCGCACGGTGACCGGGGATACCCTACGCCAACAACTTTTGGCCTTTTTTAAATTCCATTCACCGGAGTTTGCTATGACGACTTTCCTTATTTGGCTTATCGCTTTTGGCGTAATTGCCTATTTTGTCAATCAAAAATGGCATAGCGGCGTTAGCTGCGGCCTAGATCGAATGCTGCCCAGCGTAATGAAAAGTCATGGCTCAAACCGCTATTTATGGGTCGGCACACTGGCTGTATTAGGTGCAACTACGCTGGTACGCCCGGTAGAAGTTCTGCTGGTAGCTATTCTGCTGGTAATTATTGGTCTAGTCGTTATGAAATTGGCTGAGTGGGCGAGCAGTATGGCGCACTGATTTATCACCGCGCTTAAATAAAAACGCCCGACCATTCAAAAAATGGTCGGGCGTTTTTTGTATTGCGGTTAACAACGTTTCTAAGTGACTGCGGTAGTGCGTAAAGATGCCAATCTGTTCACTGCCCACCATCAATCACGATAATGGGCAAGTGGCAATGATTAGTAAGGCGCGATACTAAGGTTGCCACCGCTACCAATCAGGCGCACGCGCTGACCAGCTTGGTACTGATGGTCAGCTCGCTGTACAACCACTACATCGCTACCGTCATCACGGCGAATTTCCATTTCTAAGGCGGCAACGCGGTTAGCCCGATCTTCGGCTGCTGAACCGGCAACGGAACCACCTAACGCACCGGCAACGGTGGCTAGCTGACGACCAGAACCGCCGCCCACTTGGCTACCTAAAAGGCCACCGATGATAGCACCGCCACCGGTACCTAACAGGCCCCCAGCACGGCTATCGGCCTGAATTTGTACCGGACGAATAGCAACAATCGTACCGTAAGAGACGCTTTGGCCTGTCTGTGCTTGGTTGCCGCGGTATACATCGCCCGAGTAAGGTGAGGTGTTGGCACACCCGGCTAAGGTCAGGATGCTTAATGCAGCAACAGGTAGTAAACGTTTCATTAAAACCTCCAAGGTGTTGCAGCTCAAATGGCAATATCAAGATACTTCAATTATAAAACAGTGTTCGCTAAAAGATAACTGAAGCTGTTGGCTATGACCACTGATCATTCGAAAAGATCATAAATCTCAGTGTAGACAGTGAATAAGAAAACAGTGTGCAGATATAACGAAAAAACCAGGAGCCTTAAGGTCTCCTGGTTTGCAGGGCTTTCAATGAATGAGGATGGAAAAACTAATTAACCAAACTGGTTCATCGTATTATCTTTGCCGCCTGCTTTAAGCGCGGCATCGCCGTGGAAGAATTCCTTATGGTCATCGCCAATATTGGAGCCCGCCATGTCCTGGTGTTTTACCGTGGCAATTCCTTGGCGAATCTCTTCACGCTGAACGCCTTTTACGTAGGCAAGCATACCTTCCTTGCCGAAATAGCCCTTGGCCAGCGTATCGGTGGAGAGTGCGGCGGTGTGGTAGGTGGGTAGGGTAATCAGGTGATGGAAAATACCCGCTTCGCGAGAGGAGTCGCGCTGGAAATTACGCGTCCATTCATCTGCCAGCTGGCCAAGCTCGGTATCGTCGTACTCAACACTCATCAGCTTGTCGCGCTGGTAGGCGGAAACATCCTTGCCGTCTTTCTCCCAGGCGTCGAATACCTGTTGGCGGAAGTTGAGCGTCCAGTTGAAAGAAGGCGAGTTGTTGTAAACCAGTTTGGCATCCGGCACAACGTCACGAATACGGTTGACCATGCTGGCAATTTGGCCAACGTGGGGTTTTTCAGTTTCGATCCATAAAAGATCGGCGCCATTTTGCAAACTGGTGATGCAGTCAAGAATAACGCGGTCTTCGCCTGACCCCGGTTTAAACTGGTAAAGGCCGGATGGCAAACGTTTGGGTTTTACCAGTTGACCATTTTGTTTGATCACCACATCGCCATTATTGATATCGGCGGCGTTCTCGATAACGTCGCCATCCAGAAAGCTGTTGTACTGATCGCCAAGGTCCCCGGGCTCGTGGGTAACGGCAATCTTCTGCGTCAGGCCTGCGCCTAAAGAATCGGTGCGTGCCACAATCACACCGTCGTCTACGCCGAGCTCTAAAAATGCATAGCGAACCGCGTTGATCTTGGCCAGAAAGTCCTCATGAGGGACGGTTACTTTGCCGTCCTGATGGCCGCATTGCTTCTCATCGGAGACTTGGTTTTCCAGCTGAATGCAGCAAGCGCCTGCCTGAATAAACTTCTTGGCCAGCAGGTAAGTCGCTTCTGCGTTGCCAAACCCCGCATCGATATCGGCAATGATCGGCACAATATGGGTTTCATAATTATCGATGCTGCTAATGATTTCCTGCTCTTTGGTTCTGTCGCCAGCGGCTTTGGCGTCGTCCAGGGCACGGAACAGATGGTTAAGCTCCCAAGAATCGGCCTGTTTTAAAAAGGTATATAGCTCCTCAATCAGGTTGGCGACCGAGGTTTTCTCATGCATGGACTGATCGGGCAGAGGACCAAACTCAGAGCGCAGTGCGGCCACCATCCAGCCCGAAAGGTACAGGTAGCTGCGCTTGGTGGTGCCGAAGTGCTTTTTAATCGAGATCAGCTTCTGCTGGCCAATAAAGCCGTGCCAGCAACCCAGTGACTGCGTGTACTGCGAAGTGTCTGCGTCGTAGGCGGCCATATCGTTACGCATGATCTTGGCGGTGTAACGGGCGATGTCGAGACCTGTATGAAAGCGGTTCTGAGTACGCATGCGGGCAGCGTATTCAGGTTTGATGGCATCCCACTTGCCACGCTGGGCTTCGCGTAATTGAGCCATGGCTTTAATATCGTTAAGCAGTCCAGTCATGAGTAATTTCTCCAGGGTCGTATGAGCACTTCGTAAGTTGTTTTATAGCGGTGCTGCGCTTGCGAAAACGTTTCCAGCTGCTTACCGGCAAAGGACGATGGCCAGTGAATAGCTGGGCAGGCTTGATAGCGCTGCAGTGCAATAACTATTGACGACAAAGGAGCATCTAACAATTGACACTTGGGGGCAGGCGGGGTTGTAACTTGACGACAATGGGTTAGCAAAACGCCGCGTTTATGTAGTCGTTTTTTGTCAGGAAGATAAACCAAATACAAAAAAGCGCCGCTTTGGGGCGGCGCTAAACATTTAATCGCTGGGTCGATAAAGGGCGTGACTATTCTTCGTCGTCTTCACCCATAAAGCCCAGACTACCCGCGTTAACCAGCTGAGTGAGCAGCAGTGCAGCTCCTTCAAGCTCCAGTACGTCTTCGTACATGGGAGCCGGGTTAGCTAAGCGTTTTGCCAGCGCTTCGGCGCAGGGATGGGCGTCGCCATCGACAAATAGCGTTACGCTGCCTGCATCCTTACGCCAGGCAAAGCGCGAGCCGGGCATGTGCAGGAGCGGCTCGCCCTCTTGAAGGTGTTCCATCAGCGCCGCTTCATCCATCGGCTCTTCAAGCGGAGCGACTTGATCGACGTATTTAGGTTGCGTCATTACTCGGCCAAACCATTGAGCGATTTGCGCGGGGTTATCAAGCGTTTTCAGCATGAATTGGCGCATGCGCTCGACAGCTGCGTCGTCCAGCTCACCGATCTGGCTGGCAGGCGCCATGCCCGCATCGCTATAGCGTTGCGAGGCGGGTAGCTGTTCGCCCAGGTAGTCGGCGTAAGAGGTGATTGACTCGTCGGCAGACGGTGCCCGAAAGCCGACTGAAATGGTCATGCAGTCATCCGTCTGGCTGACACCGTGGTGTGCCCAACCTGGCGGCAGATAAAGCATATCGCCCGGTGCCAGCGTCCAGTCAGAATCCTGCTCGACCTCAAAGGTTTCCAGAATACGCAGGTCAACGCCCTGGATAATGGGTGCGTCGTCTGCCTGCTTGCCACCCAGCTGCCAGCGACGGTGACCGCTGGCCTGTAGTAAAAAGACATCGTATTGATCGACATGCGGACCTACGCTTCCGCCGGGAGGCGCGTAGCTGATCATAATATCGTCTAACCGCCAGCGGGGCAGAAAGTCGAATTCATCCATCAGTGCCGCGACAGACGGCACGTAGTGATCCGCCGCCTGAACCAAAAGGCTCCAGTGGCCTTCAGGCAGACGCTCAAACGTTGTTTCGTCGAAGGGGCCGTGAGACACCTGCCAGGCGCCCTCCGGGCCGTCTTCTTCAACCAGGCGCGCTTCTACACCCGGCTCGCAGGCAAGTCCTGCAAGCTCATCAGGGTCGATTGGGCTGATGAAGTCGGGGATAGCGCCACGAATCAGCAGCGGTTTCTGTTGCCAGTAGTGGGCCAAAAATTCTGCCGGTGTTAAATCGCCCAGCAGGGTGAGTGGCTTATCGTGTTGGCTCATAGCGGTATCCTAGGTGAGTGGCCGCAGCGCTTATGACAAGTTGCCAAGGCGTTGGGTAAGCGCTTCGGCCTGCGCTTGTGCATTACCAATATAGCTCGCCGGCGAGAGGTCTTTAAGCTCGGCTTTTACGTCGGCTGGCAGCTCAAGAGTATCGATGAACGCGGCAAAGCCTGCCTGGTCGATGCGCTTGCCACGGGTCAGCTCTTTAAGTTTTTCGTACGGCTTTTCGATACCGTAGCGGCGCATGACGGTTTGAATCGGCTCGGCCAGCACTTCCCAGCTGTTGTTCAGGTCTTCTGCCAGGCGCTCAGGGTTGGCTTCCAGCTTGCTGATGCCTTTAAGGCCAGCGTGGTAACCGATCAGGCCGTACGCCAGGCCAACACCCAGGTTACGCAGCACGGTGGAGTCGGTTAAGTCACGCTGCCAGCGGGAAATCGGCAGCTTTTGCGCCAGGTGGTTCAGTACCGCGTTGGCCAGACCCAGGTTGCCTTCAGAGTTTTCAAAATCAATCGGGTTGACCTTATGCGGCATGGTAGAAGAGCCGATTTCGCCCGCTACCGTGCGCTGCTTGAAGTAGCCCAGAGAAATATAGCCCCAGACATCGCGATTGAAGTCGATCAGGATGGTATTGAAACGGCATACCGCATCGAACAGCTCAGCGATGTAGTCGTGGGGTTCGATTTGCGTGGTGTAGGGATTGAAGCTTAACCCTAAGCCTTCGACAAAAGTCCGCGCGTTTTCTTCCCAGTCGATTTCAGGGTAAGTTGCCAGATGCGCATTGTAGTTGCCTACCGCGCCGTTGATTTTACCCAAAATCTCAACGCGCTCGATCTGCTTGAGCTGACGCTTCAAGCGATACGCCACGTTGGCCATTTCTTTGCCAAGCGTAGTCGGGCTTGCCGTTTGGCCATGGGTGCGTGAGAGCATCGGCTGAGCGGCATGAGCAATCGCAAGCTTAGCTACTTCATCGGCGACTTCATGCATGGTGGGCAGCAGTGCCTGCAGGCCGTCGGCCAGCATCACGCCGTAAGAAAGATTGTTGATATCTTCTGAGGTGCACGCGAAGTGAATGAATTCGGTCACTGCATTCAGTTCGGCGTTGCCAGCGATTTTTTCTTTCAGGAAGTACTCGACCGCTTTCACATCGTGATTGGTGGTGCGCTCGATCTCTTTGATACGCTCAGCGTCATCTAAGGAGAACTCACTAATCAATTGTTCAAGAAAGGCGGTCGCGCCGGCAGAAAGCGGCGGTACTTCAACGATTTGGCTATGCTCAGCCAGGCGCTGTAACCAGCGGACTTCCACAATGACACGGGCACGGATCAGGCCGAATTCGCTGAAATGTTCGCGCAGCGCAGAGGCTTTGGAGCCGTAGCGGCCGTCAACGGGGGAGAGAGCAGTCAGAGCGGAGAGTTGCATGGCGTCGTTTCCAAGTAGTTCAAGAACAGGTGAGTCGGAAAAGGGGTATAGAGCGCACTATCATCAATCAAATGGCTAGCCGAGGCTATCCAGCGCGCGGCGCAGCGCTTTACGCTGGAACACCAGCTTCCAGCGGCGCCCGCCTTGCTGGTGCCATAAAAGCCCAAAGCGAATGCCTGACAATAAACAGGCCCGCACGCGCTCGGGCATCATCCGGCTTTGCAGTAGCGACGGGTCGCCCTGTACCACGATGCGCGTTTTAAAGGTGGAGATTGTTTCTTGGTAGGCTTCGCCCAAGCTTGCGATAACGTTTTCATGCGTCGGGCTAAAGTGCTCGGCCTGACCCTGGATGCGGGTAAGGTGCTGGCCCAGGGAATCCATCATGTCGCTGTTGGTACGCAGCTTGTTCATGACTAGTAGAATCGTAAAACCATAGCGCAGCACCACCGGATTGGCCTGCTTGCGGCCGACGAGTGCCTCAAGCGTTTCAAGACCGCGCCGCAGGTTATTCGGATGGCCACCGTAAATGGCTTCAAAGCTTTCCGGGTTGGTATCCACGGTCGCTTCAATCAGCGTGTCCCAGGCACGGTTATCAACCTGGCCTGTGCGGGCTAGTTCATCGACCAGGCTGGCGGCTTGGAATACCCCGGCCAAGGCAAGCGCCTGGCGCACCGACGGTGAGTCGGGTGCGCGGTGAATGGGCGTTGTGGTACTCATGCGGGGTTCTCCGACGCTTTCCAGGTGGCGCGAATAACGCCGCCACCCAGGCAAATATCACCATCGTAAAGCACCAGCGATTGGCCGGGCGTTACCGCCCATTGGGGGTCATCGAACGTCACTTCAACGCCGCCATCGGGCAGGGTGCGCATTTCGCAGCCGCAGTCGCTTTGCCGATACCGGGTTTTGGCGGTAAATCGGCCGTGTTGAGCTGGCGGCTCGCCCGCAACCCAGTCCATGGCTTCAGTCGCCAGGGTGTCCGATAAAAGCAGCGGATGATGCTTACCCTGCACCACGATCAGCACGTTGCGTTCCAGATCTTTTGCCGCCACGTACCAAGGCTCTTCTGAGTAGTTGGCAAGCCCGCCAATCCCTAGCCCCTGGCGCTGACCCAGGGTGTAGTACATCAATCCCATATGATCGCCGATCACGTCGCCTTCGGGCGTTTCGATCTTGCCGGGTTGGGCGGGTAGGTATTGCTGTAGAAAGTCGCGGAAACGCCGCTCACCGATAAAACAGATACCGGTAGAGTCTTTTTTCTTAGCCGTGATCAGGTCGTGCGCTTCGGCAAGCGCGCGAACGGCGGGTTTTTCCAGCTCGCCCACCGGGAACAGCGTGCGGGCAATGGCGGCTTCAGGTACCGCGTGCAGGAAGTAGCTCTGATCCTTGTTACCGTCCAGCCCTTTAAGCAGGCGCGGGCGAACATCGCTAGTACCTTGGCGAACCCGTCCTTCACGAACGTAATGGCCGGTGGCGATCTTCTCGGCACCCAGCATTTCGGCGTATTCAAGAAATACCTTAAACTTGATCTCTCGATTACACAGAATGTCAGGGTTGGGGGTGCGTCCAGCCTTGTACTCTTCGAGGAAATGCTCGAAGACGTTATCCCAGTACTCGGCGGCAAAATTCGCCGTATGTAACTTAATGCCCAGCTTGGCGCACACTGCTTCGGCGTCGGCAAGGTCTTCCTTCGCCGTGCAGTATTCAGTGCCGTCGTCTTCGTCCCAGTTTTTCATAAACAGGCCTTCCACCTCGTACCCCTGCTGAAGCAGAAGCAAGGCAGAAACGGACGAGTCGACGCCACCAGACATGCCGACAATTACTTTGCCCGCAGCGGATGCCTCGGTGGTGGGTGTGCCATTGGTGGATGTCATTGGCATCCTCGGTTGAAGTGGTATGCAATTGGGCAGCGATTATACACGATAGGGGGTTGCTGCTTCGAGCGCTTCACTCCTGAATGACGCTTAATGGATAGCAGCATTCGCTGACAGCGTCCTCAATGCGCTTGAGTACCAGCGGGCTTCGTAGCCGCTGTTGCGCGCTTAAGGCACGAATTTCGGCAAGCGTGAGCCAGTGTGTCGCGATAATGTCAGTGTCCAGCGGCGTATTGAGAAACTCGGCGGGCTCGGCGGTAAACCCATGACTATGAAAGGTTTGGCCGCTATCGGTGTGAAAAATATAAAGTCCCAGGTAGCCGTTTAGCGTGACACGCCAGGCGGTCTCTTCCTCAACTTCACGTAAAATCGCTGCCATAGGCCCTTCGCCCGCCTCAATATGACCCGCCGGCTGGTTGAATACCGTAAAGGGGCCGCCCTTGGCTTCTTCAACCAGCAAGAACCGATTGTCGCGCTGAATAACGCAGGCGGCCGTGCTGTGAATGGCGCTGGTTCGAATAGCGCTCATGAGGGTTTCCGGCGTGAAGCCACTGGCTTGCGCGAACGCTTGGACGCCTGGGCCGGGCGTGGGGCGTGCAGGGTTTCCTTACGCCATTCGCCGGGCTTTAGGTCGCCCAATTGCCAAGCGCCAATCGAGGCGCGAATTAATCTAAGCGTGGGAAATCCGACGTGGGCGGTCATTCGGCGTACCTGACGGTTGCGCCCTTCGCTAATGGTCAATTCCAGCCAACTGGTGGAAGGGTGGCGCTTGGGGTCAATGGCTGGCTCGCGTGGCGCCAGCGGCGGGGTGGCAATCAAGCGGGCCTTGGCCGGCCGGGTAGGGCCATCCTTTAAGGTAATACCCGTACGCAGCGCGTTAAGGGCGGTATCGTCTATCTGACCTTCAAGCTGCACCCAGTAGGTTTTAGGCTGCTTATGGCGAGGATGCGCAATGCGGTGGATGAGCGCGCCGTCATCGCTGAGTAACAAAAGCCCTTCAGAGTCGTAATCAAGTCGGCCAGCGGCATAAACGCCGGGCACTTCGATAACATCGGCGAGGGTAGCCCGTCCTTCACTGTCGGTAAATTGGGAGAGCATACGGTAGGGTTTATGCAGTAGGTATAGGCTGCTCATAAAGTCTCTTACGTCTTACGCCTGATTTGTCGACAATCTCTCATGCGGTTAAAGTGCAGCGCTGGTATACTCCTGCGTGACCGCTGGAGTCGTCGTCAACACCACCGAAGTGATAGTAAAGCAGCAAGATTGATACGCTGCCCCGCGCGCTTCGCGGCACGGTCTATCGTCGAATGAGCCGCGTAGCTTAGGATTTTATAACTAAAGCGACTAGAAAAGAGGTTAACGCAAAAATGTCCCAAACGCCGAAGATCATTTATACGCTCACCGACGAAGCCCCTGCGCTCGCGACATATTCACTGTTACCGATTATCGATGCATTTACCGATCCTGCCGGTATTGAGGTAGAGACTCGCGATATCTCCCTGGCAGCGCGTGTACTGGCTCAGTTCCCTGACCTGCTCAACGATGAGCAGCGCGTTAGTGATGATCTGGCTGAGCTGGGTAAGCTTGCGACTACGCCTGAAGCCAATATTATCAAATTGCCTAATATCAGTGCTTCCGGTCCGCAGCTAAAAGCCACCATTAAAGAGCTGCAAGGCCAGGGCTACCCGCTGCCGGATTACTCGGACGAGCCTAAGAACGATGAAGAAAAAGCCATCAAAGCGGCGTACGACAAGGCCAAGGGCAGTGCGGTAAACCCGGTGCTGCGTGAAGGCAACTCTGATCGCCGTGCGCCGAAGTCGGTCAAGAACTACGCGCGTAAATACCCGCATCGCATGGGCGAGTGGAGCGCTGATTCTCAGTCTCACGTAGCTCACATGAGCGAAGGCGACTTCTACGGCAGCGAGCAATCCGCGGTCATGGAAAAAGCCGGCAAGCTCAAGATTGAGCTGCAACAAAAAGATGGCACCACTACCGTTCTGAAAGACGGTCTGGCCGTTCTTGAAGGCGAAGTGATTGACGCGGCTTCCATGAGCAGCCGCCGCCTGCGCAGCTTTATCGACAGCGAAATCAACGATGCCAAAGCGCGCAACGTGCTGTTCTCTTTGCACCTGAAAGCCACCATGATGAAGGTTTCCGACCCGATCATGTTTGGTATCGTGGTTGAAGAGTTCTATAAAGCCGCACTTGAAAAGCATGCCGATGCGCTCAAGTCAGTTGGCTTTAATGCCAACAGCGGTATTGGCGATCTCTACAGCGCCATTGAGTCGCTGCCCAGCGACCAGCAAGACGCTATTAAAGGTGATATCGAAGCACTTTATAAAGAGCGCCCGCCGATGGCGATGGTGAACTCCCATAAAGGCATCACCAACCTTCACGTGCCTTCTGATGTGATCATCGACGCTTCCATGCCGGCGATGATTCGTGATTCCGGTAAAATGTGGGGCGCTGACGATCAGCTGCACGACACCAAAGCCGTCATTCCGGATCGTTGCTACGCGACTATCTATCAGGCCGTGATCGAAGATTGTAAAAAGCACGGTGCGTTTGACCCAACCACCATGGGCAGCGTGCCTAACGTGGGCCTGATGGCGCAAAAAGCCGAAGAGTACGGTTCCCACGACAAAACCTTCCAGATCGCTGCCAACGGCACCGTGGTGGTTACTGACGAAAACGGCAATACGCTGTTCAGTCATGACGTTGAAGCGGGCGACATCTGGCGTATGTGCCAGACCAAAGACGCGCCGATTCAGGACTGGGTGAAGCTTGCGGTTACCCGTGCACGCGAAAGCGGCGTTCCGGCTATTTTCTGGCTGGATGCGAACCGCGCCCATGACGCGCAGCTGATCAAAAAGGTAGAAGCGTATCTTAAAGATTACGATACCAACGGTCTGGATATCCGTATCCTGGCGCCGGTCGATGCCATGGCGGTATCGCTTGAGCGTATCCGCAAAGGTGAAGACACCATTTCCGTCACCGGCAACGTGCTGCGCGACTACCTGACGGATCTGTTCCCGATCATGGAACTGGGCACTAGCGCGAAAATGCTGTCTATCGTTCCGTTGATGAACGGCGGTGGCCTGTTTGAAACTGGCGCTGGCGGTAGTGCACCCAAGCACGTTCAGCAGTTCCTGGAAGAAAACCACCTGCGCTGGGATTCGCTGGGTGAGTTCCTGGCCCTGGCGGCGTCGCTTGAGCACCTGGGCAGCACCTTCGGCAATGCACGCGCCACCGTGCTGGCCAAGACGCTTGACGAAGCCAACGGCAAGTTTTTGGACAGTAACAAGTCACCGTCGCGTAAAGTGGGCGAGCTTGATAACCGCGGCAGCCACTTCTATCTGGCGCTTTACTGGGCAGAAGCCCTGGCCGCGCAGAACGACGACGCTGAATTGAAATCGCTCTTCGCGCAGTTGGCTGATAAGCTGAAAGCCAACGAAGACACCATTGTGAAAGAGCTTAATGGTGTTCAGGGACAGGCCGTGGATATTCAGGGCTACTTCCGTCCGAACGGTGAGCTGGCGAGTCAGGCCATGCGCCCAAGCAAAACGCTGAACGAAGCGTTAGCAGTGGTTGCAAAAGGCTGATGCTGAATCGCCCTGACTGCATGGGCGTGTAGCAAAACCCTCGTCCCGCTGGTGGGCGGGGGTTTTTTAGCTTTTGCGGTATGATATTTTTAATGCCATGTGAACCCTTGTAGAACTTGAGCGTCATAGCTATTGACTGGTCACTGTTGCGGGTTGCAATTGTTGATGAGCGCTGGCTAGGTCATTCATGAGTCTTGAGATAACCAACAGTGCAATCTATGCCTAATCTAGTGTTTGATAAGACAAAAGCGCCATGTGTAATGGCCGGTATGACACGACCCGAAATGCCTGACGATGGGGATGTTGCCGTTCAGTCTGCTGAACCGGCGCTGGCACAGCCTCCCTTGTATAAGGTCGTGTTGCATAACGATGACTACACGCCAATGGATTTTGTCATTGAAGTACTGCAGGAGTTTTTCAATATGGACAGCGAAAAGGCTGTTCAGATAATGCTTGCGGTACACACTCAGGGAAAAGCTACCTGTGGTGTCTTTACTCGCGACATCGCAGAGACTAAATGTCATCAGGTTAACGAGTATGCGCGTGAGTGCGAACACCCGCTAATGAGTGATATTGAAGCCGCAAATTGAGTGCGTTGATAAAAATTTGTCGGTGAGGCTTGCAACCCTGCCATTTGTACCCGATGTTGAAAGTGCCGGTCGACTAATTTGATCCGACGCAAGTCCTAGGTGGCGATACGCCCTAGGTAGTAGCGAAAAGGGGACTGCCATGCTGAGCAAAGAACTTGAACTGACCCTGAACACGGCCTTTACCGTGGCCCGCTCAAAGCGCCACGAATTCATGACCGTTGAACATCTGCTGCTAGCGTTGCTGGACAATGCCTCAGCCGTTGATGTTTTAAAGGCGTGTGGGGCTAACCTCGACAAGCTGCGGTCCGATCTGCAGGATTTTATCAACTCAACGACGCCGCTTATTCCCGAAGGTCACGGAGATCGTGAAACGCAGCCTACGCTCGGTTTTCAGCGTGTGTTGCAGCGTGCGGTTTTCCACGTTCAGTCGTCGGGCAAAAGTGAAGTAACCGGCGCCAACGTATTGGTAGCCATTTTCTCCGAACAGGAAAGCCAGGCGGTTTATTTCCTTAAGCAGCAAAGCGTTGCCCGTGTCGATGCGGTCAACTACATCGCCCATGGTATTTCCAAAGTGGCGGGGCATGGTCATTCACCCTCCAGCGCTTCTCAAGAGGGTGAAGACGTTGAAGAAGGCGCTTCTGAAAGCGGAACTCATCCGCTGACTGGCTATGCCACCAACCTTAACGAGCAGGCGCGGCTGGGTAAGATCGATCCGCTGATCGGCCGTGACCATGAGCTTGAGCGTGTTGTACAGATTCTGGCGCGTCGGCGTAAGAACAATCCGCTGCTGGTGGGTGAAGCTGGCGTGGGTAAAACGGCTGTAGCCGAAGGCCTTGCCAAGCGTATTGTTGAAGAAGACGTACCTGACGTTATCGCCGACGCTGTCGTGTACTCGTTGGATATGGGTGCGCTGCTTGCTGGCACCAAGTACCGCGGCGACTTTGAAAAGCGCCTGAAAAGCCTGCTAGGTGAGCTACGTAAGCAGCCTAATGCCGTGCTGTTTATTGACGAGATCCATACGGTCATTGGTGCGGGTGCGGCGTCCGGTGGTGTCATGGATGCCTCTAACCTGCTCAAACCGTTGTTATCGTCAGGTGAGCTGCGCTGCATTGGCTCAACCACTTTCCAAGAGTTCCGCGGTATTTTTGAAAAAGACCGCGCGCTGGCGCGTCGCTTCCAGAAAGTCGATGTACTGGCACCTTCGGTTGACGACACCATCAAGATTCTCAAGGGGCTGCGCTCACGCTTTGAAGAGCACCACGAAATCAAGTACACCGATGGCGCGCTGGAAAGCGCCGCACGGCTGGCTGATCGTTATATAAACGACCGTTATCTGCCGGACAAGGCCATTGACGTCATTGATGAAGCTGGAGCGCACCAGCGGCTGCTGCCGCCAGAAGCGCGTAAGGGCACGATCGATGTCGAGCAGGTCGAGGCGATCGTCGCTTCCATTGCCCGCATTCCGCCGAAGAGCGTTTCAAGCTCGGATCGTAAGCTGCTTGAAAAACTTGATCGCGATCTGAAAATGCTGGTGTTTGGTCAGGATGAAGCAATCGATACGCTCTCAGCCGCCATCAAGCTTTCCAGGGCCGGTCTAAAGTCGCCGGATAAGCCTGTGGGCAGCTTCCTGTTCGCAGGGCCTACGGGTGTCGGTAAAACCGAAGTGGCCAAGCAGCTTGCCCATATCATGGGTATTGAGCTTGTGCGCTTTGATATGTCGGAGTACATGGAGCGTCACACCGTATCGCGTCTGATTGGTGCGCCTCCCGGCTATGTCGGGTATGACCAGGGCGGCTTGCTGACTGAAGCCGTGACCAAGCAGCCGCACTGCGTGCTGTTGCTGGATGAAATTGAGAAAGCGCACCCTGAAGTCTTTAACCTGCTACTGCAGGTCATGGATCACGGTCGTCTGACCGATAATAACGGGCGGGAAGCTGACTTCCGTCACGTTATCGTTATCATGACCTCCAATGCCGGGGCCGAGCAGGCGTCACGTCGCTCTATCGGCTTCCAGCATCAGGACCACTCAACCGATGCCATGGAAGTTATCCGGCGGACGTTCTCGCCTGAATTCCGTAACCGGTTGGATGGCATCATTCAGTTCCATGCTTTGCAGACATCGGTGGTGCGCAACGTAGTCGACAAATTCCTGATCGAACTACAGGCGCAGTTAGACGAGAAACGCGTACAGCTGGAAGTAGATGATGTGGCGCGCGATTGGCTGGCTGAGAAAGGCTATGATCCGGATATGGGGGCCCGTCCCATGGCGCGTCTGATTCAAGAGAAGCTGAAGAAGCCACTTGCCGAAATGATTCTGTTTGGCGAGCTGGCCGAGCATGGCGGTATTGTGCATGTCAGTCTGGAGGAGGGCGAGCTTCATCTCTCCACCGAGACTGAAATGGCGGATGCGCCCTGAAAAGGGCGCTAAGATCGCCTTAGTGCGTAGCGCCTAATCATGCCGTAAAAATGCACAGCGCCCTGTCTTCGACGGGGCGTTGTCGTATACAGGTGACGGCGCCGTACTGCGTGCTGGCTGAAAAGGCGTTAGAAAGGCTTAGCGCGAACGGTAGACAATGCGGCCTTTAGAAAGATCGTACGGTGTCAGTTCCACTTTCACTTTATCGCCTGTCAGAATGCGGATATAGTTTTTACGCATCTTGCCAGAGATATGAGCAGTTACAACGTGGCCGTTTTCCAGTTCAACACGGAACATGGTATTAGGAAGGGTATCAACGATAACGCCTTCCATTTCAATATGATCTTCGCGTGCCATATAGGCAGATCCTCACTTATTTAACGTAGTTAGCAAACCAAAAACCGTTTCAGGTTTTAAGGGCCAAAGGACTGGCACTTAAGAAACAGCGCTATATTGTGCCGTAAGCCCGTCGTCAAGGCAAAAAAGCTGGGTTAATTTGTACGTTTTAACAAATTAGTGGCCGCCAATGGCGCCCATCCAGCCGCTCGATTGGGGAAAAATCTTGCTTGTAGCGCATTTTACGACACTCTGCGATCCAGTACCCCAAATATAGATGGGGCAGGGCTTTTTTATGGCTCAGCTCAATCAACTTTAAAATGGCAAGCGTGCCAAGCGAGCGTCTGTCGAGTTCGTCGTCAACGCCAAAAAAGGTATAGATCGCCGAAAGCCCATGCTCCAGCTGATCAAATGCCGAGACGCCCACGAGCTCCTCACCCAGGTACATTTCAAGTAAGTACGCGTAAGGCTCTTCCAGGGTTAGAAACGTACGGTACTGTTCACTGCTAGGCGGGTACATGTCACCATCGGCATGACGCTTTCGAATATAGTTTGCGTAAAGCTCGTAGTGGCGTGCTTCATAGCGCGCGGGTACCACGCGAGTGGTGATATCGGTATTGCGTCTCCACACCTTGCGCTGGGAACGGCTGGCCGCAAACTGCTCGACGGGGATGCGCACCGACTGGCAGGCGTTACAGTTTTCGCAGTGAGGACGGTATAAATGCCGCCCGCTGCGTCGAAAACCAAGCAGTGAAAGCGAATCGTAGACCCCCGTGACGGGAGACTCCAGCGGGTCGAGAAAAAGTGTCGTCGCCTCTTTGCTGGGTAAATAGCTGCAAGTATGGGGCACAGTAAGAAAAAAGCGCAGATCCTGTACCGGCTGACGCGGAGTATTACTACTCACAGCTTGCCTCCTTGGCAAATAAACCAGGGCTTTGCCAGCATTATGAATCGCCGTGGCTTGCTATCGACTGAAGCCATGGGGATGCAGGCACCGATGGTGCTCCAGCAAACGACGATGAGACGCTAAACGCCGTTTCGGGCAGCCACTGTTCAAGATAGTTGATGAACGTCTCGCGGGCGACTGTTGTTGCTCCCAGACTTTCAAGGTGCGGCGTATGCATTTGACAGTCAATCAGCTTACCGCCATGGGCTTGCATGGCACCTGCCAGGCGGGCAAGCGCTATTTTGGAGGCATCAGGCGCATTGGAGAACATGGATTCCCCGAAAAACACAGGCCCCATCG
The DNA here is from genome assembly GCF_052376775.1 of Halomonas sp. AOP43-A1-21. NCBI lineage: Bacteria > Pseudomonadati > Pseudomonadota > Gammaproteobacteria > Oceanospirillales > Halomonadaceae > Halomonas > Halomonas sp. AOP43-A1-21. The sequence continues at coordinate 40,787 of NZ_JBQSWC010000020.1, forward strand.
CCAACCCATACAAGCCGCCCACCAATTGGCCCGCTTGATGTACCTCGATACTGTGTGCAATCCCTAGACGATGAAGCGTAACGTAGGCATTGTACATGTCGTCGGTGATCCAGGTGCCGGTGTCTTCATCGCGTGGCGCGGCGCAGGCATTAATTACGTGCTCAAAATGTTGATTCAGGGTAACGTCAAACCCCCCATTGCGCAGCCGTTTTGCTAAGCTACGGCGCAGCTTGAATTGCTCAGGACGTAGTACCATGCGCGGATCGGGACTCCACCATAAAATGGGGTCATCATCGCTGTACCATGGGAAGATGCCGCGACGGTACGCTTCTACCAGCCAGTGCGGAGAAAGATCGCCGCCCGCGGCCAGCAGGCCATTGGGCGAATCCAGCGCAATGGCGGTAGATGGAAATATTGGATATGGCGAAGAAAGCCAAGGTAGCATTATTTGCTCCTGTTACTGAGCACTTGTAGAGAAGCTCTGTGACGGCGGAAGGATGCTCGGTATGATGCAAACTCGCAAGTGGATTAAAGACGCCATTGAGGTGTAAAGGGAGAATCGCTTGAAAGTGAATAAGGCGGTAGACAAGCGAACGCAGCGTAATTCGCGTCAAGCACCATCTTCAGCCTCTTCTGCGCGGGTTAAAGCCGCGAAAGATAAAGCTCGCCGGGTTGGCCTGCGTTTACAGGGCTCGGTGCGTGAAGGCGTAGTGGTGGTACTGCTCGCGCTGTGTGTTTTTTTATTATTAGCACTGTTTAGCTACCAGCCGGAAGACCCGGGCTGGTCTTACCAGGGGCCGGAAACGGATGTTCGCAATTGGATGGGGCCCGTCGGTGCTTGGCTGGCGGATGTACTTTATTCGCTCCTGGGGGCGAGTGCGCTCTGGTGGCCGGGCATGTTTGGCTTTGCTGCCTGGTGGCTGATGCGCTCGCGTCAGGTGCGCTTTGAATTAGATCCGGTTGCCATTGCCGTGCACGCCGGTGGTCTCGTGCTGCTGATGTTTGGCACTACCATGCTCGGTGCGCTGCATTTTTATCATCCTGACAGCATTTTGCCCTATGCCTCCGGCGGTATTTTAGGCGAAGGGCTGGTGGGTACGCTCAAGCCCCTGGTGGGCAGTGGAGGCGTGGGCCTGATTGCCGCAGCCTTGATCCTAATCGGGTTCCCGCTGTTTAGCGGCATGTCGTGGCTGCAGGTGGCCGATGAAGTAGGGCGTCGTTTATGCCGGGTAGGCGGCTGGTTTAGTTCGCGCAGGGAAAAGCGCCGTGAGAAACGTCGTGAACGAGCCGCGCTGCGTGCCTCTTTAAAACCCGCGCCAAAAGAGGAAGAGCCTACGCGGGCGCCTAAGCCCAAGCGTGATACGGGCCGTGAGCGCAGAGAGCCTGGCTTCTCGGCGGATGTTGCGGATGATATCAATCGCCAGAGCGAAGCACCGTCTGAGGCGCGAAAAGCTGAACCAACCGACACCTCCATTCCCTGGGAGGCCGCCGCTTTTGCAGCGGCAGAGCCAGCGGTGAAAACACCGGCTAAGCCCGCCGTTGCCAGCGCGCCAGAGCCAACGTTAGCGCCTGAGCCAGCGCTCAAGCCTCAGGCTGAACCAGAGCCCGCACCGGCTAGCCCGAATAGAGTCCTGGAGAGAACTCCGGAGAGAACCCCAGAAATAACGCCTGAAGTTCGTGAGCCGAGCGTATCGGTACCGAACACACCTCGTGCGGATGCTTTCGCGGCTCGTACCCAAGAGCCAGCTCTGACACCTTCGCCTGCGGTGTCTTCACGGGGGCCAGAAGACGAACCTGCCGCTGAAGCGCCTACCGCTACTGTTGAGCCAGCGCGCGAGCAGGCCGAGCCATCGATGATGATGCGGGCTTCTCGCGAAGAAGACGCCGCTGTGCCCATTGCCAAGCACTTCTTTGCCCAGGAAGAGGCTGACGATGCGCCAGAAGACGAGCAAAGCGCACAGGATGAGCAGGACGAGAGCGACGACTATAACGATGAGAGGCAGCGTGGCGAGTGGCACAGCGAAGAACCTGCTGTGTCCCGCGGCGTACCGTTCCGCTCTGAGCCCACATTAAGCGATGCTGAGCCGCTTGACGAGGCCGCGCGCTCTGAGCCTTCACTGACAGCCGAGCCGCGTCGTGAACGCGTGCCTGAAGTGGTTCCCGAGCCGGTATGGGAAGATGACGAAGACGATGTGATGCTGGCTGCAACGCCAACGCCAACGCCAACGCCAACGCCAACGCCAATGCCGACAAACGCTGCACGCCATGAGCCCACTTTCTCGGCTGACGACGTGGCAGGTGAGGTGGACAGCGGCCCAACGCTTTGGACGGTCGAGCATCTGCAGAGCCAGCGCCCAGCCTTTGAAACGCTGCCTGAGCCCGAAGGCGAGGTGCCCAGCCTTCAATTGCTGACACCCGCTGAACCGCATCAGCCTAACTACACGGAAGAACAGCTTGCCGATATGGCCGAGCTTCTAGAAGTGCGGTTGCGCGAGTATGGCGTCAAAGCAGAAGTGGTCGATACCTGGCCCGGCCCGGTTATCACCCGGTTTGAAATCAAGCCGGCAGCAGGTGTCAAAGCTTCCAAGATAAGCAACCTTGCCAAAGACCTGGCCCGCTCGCTGATGGTGAAAAGCGTACGCGTGGTGGAAGTCATCCCTGGGCGGCCGACTGTCGGGATCGAGATTCCCAACCCGCATCGAGCCATGATCCGCCTGCGCGAAGTCATCGATTCCGAGCGTTTTCAGCAGGAAACATCGCCGCTCACTATGGCGCTAGGGCAGGATATCGGCGGTGGCCCGGTGATTGCCAACCTGGGCAAAATGCCCCACTTGTTAGTGGCGGGTACTACCGGTTCGGGTAAATCGGTCGGCGTTAACGCAATGCTGATTTCGATGTTGCTTAAGGCCAAGCCCGATGAGTTGAAGCTCATCATGGTCGATCCCAAGATGCTGGAGCTTTCGGTATACGACGGTATTCCACACCTGCTGGCGCCGGTCGTGACGGATATGAAAGAAGCCGCCAACAGCCTGCGCTGGTGCGTGGCCGAAATGGAGCGTCGCTATAAGCTGATGGCGGCCATGGGCGTTCGTAATATTGCTGGTTTCAATGCGCGTCTGGATGAAGCAGAGCGCGCGGGCGCTCAGGTAGCTGACCCCTTATGGGAGCCGCAGCCCTGGGAAATGCATCAGCCGCCGCCGGTACTTGCCAAGCTGCCATATATCGTCGTCGTGATCGACGAATTTGCCGATATGTTCATGATCGTCGGTAAAAAAGTCGAAGAGCTGATCGCCCGCCTGGCGCAAAAAGCCCGGGCTGCGGGTATACACTTGATCCTGGCCACCCAGCGCCCCTCGGTGGACGTGGTAACAGGCCTGATCAAGGCGAATATTCCCTCGCGCATGGCGTTCCAGGTTTCTTCACGCATAGACTCACGCACCATTCTCGATCAGGGCGGTGCTGAAAGCCTGCTGGGCCACGGCGATATGCTGTATTTGCCCGCGGGTTCCGGCCCGCCTAACCGGGTGCATGGCGCATTTGTGGATGATGACGAAGTGCACCGCGTAGTCGATGACTGGAAGCGTCGCGGAGAGCCTGAGTACATTGAGGAGATTCTTTCGGGCGGCGTGTCAGCCGATGCCTTGACCGGCCTTGAAGCCGAAGGCAGTGAAGGCGACGACGCTGAGCAGGACGCGCTTTATGACGAGGCCGTTCAGTTCGTGACCGAAACCCGTAAAGCGTCAATTTCAGCGGTGCAGCGGCGTTTTAAGATTGGCTATAACCGCGCCGCCCGCCTGGTTGATGCCATGGAAATGGCTGGCGTTGTTTCCTCAATGGGAACCAACGGTGCCCGTGAAGTGCTGGCACCGGCGGCTGCGCGCTGATGCTGCGCCGGTTAATCGTGCAATAAGCGTGAAAGTCGCGCCGCAGGTGAAACCCTGCGGCGCGTTTTGCGTCTGACTAACCACATGGACGTTGTTGACGGTCCTCAGTACGATTCCTCAGTACGATTTTAAGTACTGTTTTAATTCGGCAGCGTATGTCTATTGAATCTGACAACGTATGCCCAGGGAGATCTCTATGCGCGATACGCAAACTCTGCTTTCTTCACCATTATCATTGGCGGCTGCCGCCCTTGGCTTAACGTTTGCTGCCCCGGCTGCTTGGGCGAACGATGCCGCTGAACGCCTGACTGAACGGCTTGAGCCGCTGGAAAACTATCAGGCCACCTTCGATCAAAAAATTCTCGATGGTGCTGGCGAGCGTTTGCAGAATGCACGTGGTGAAATGTGGCTTTCACGCCCGGGCATGCTGCGCTGGGAAGTAGAAGCCCCTTATTCGCAGGTTGTGGTATCCGACGGTAACGATGTGTATTTATACGACCCGGATCTTGAGCAGGTGACGGTTCAGCCGATGGATGACCGTGTAACGCATACGCCGGCACTACTGCTTTCGGGCAATGTCAGTGATCTGACCGAAAGCTACGATGTGGTGTATGAGCAGGAAGGCGGCGAAGACATCTTTACACTGGTGCCTAACTCTGCAGATACGCTGTTTGAAGAGCTGAGCCTGGTGTTTGACAACGAAACCCTGACTGAGCTGTGGATGATGGACAGCACCGGCCAGAAAACCATGATTACCTTTAGCGATATAATCCGTAACGGCTCTATCAATCGTAGCCTGTTTAACTTTGATATTCCTGAGGGAACCGACGTCATCCGTGAAGAGTTTTAGTGGTGATTAGTGAGTTGTGATTAGTGAGTTGTGATTAGTGAGTTGTGATTGGTGAGTTGTGAATAGTAAGTGGTAACAATAACGATCAGGCGCCCTAGGGCGCCTGATCTGCTTCCTGGTCGCGGCTTTCCCGCCACGCCATAATCTCAGCAAAGCGTTTTTCCTGGCCAAGCGCGCTGGGTTCAAAAAAGCGTGCCTGGGGTAAGTCCTCCGGCCAGCAGTTATGCGCGCTGCCAGCCGGGTAGCCGTCCGGCTCGTTATGGGCGTAGCGGTAGCCTTCACCATGCCCTAGCCGCTCCATTAGCTTGGTAGGTGCATTGCGTAAATAGGTGGGCACCTCTACCTGAGGCTGTTGGCTTACAAACTGCTTGGCGGCCTTCCAGGCGCGATCAATCCGGTTACTCTTTGGCGCCACGGCCAGATGAATGGCCGCATGAGCAATCGCACGCTGGCCTTCATAATCCCCTAAACGCAGATAAGCATCCCAGGCGGCTATCACCAACGGCAGCGCCCTTGGGTCGGCATTACCGACATCTTCTGAGGCAATCGCGGCAAGCCTTCGCACCACGTCCAGCGGGTCGCCACCCCCCTGCATAAACCGCGCCATATAGAGTAGAGCGGCGTCTGGGCGTGATGAGCGTATTGATTTATGAATAGCCGAGAGCAGGTCGTAATAGGCGTCACCCTGCTTATCAAACGCGCTTGCCTGATGGCCGATTACATCCGCCAATACCGCCATGGGCAGCACTTCCTGGCCATTTTCCGGCTGGGTAAAATCACACGCGGTTTCCAGCAGGCCCAAGGCCCGTCGGGCATCGCCAGCGCTTGCATGCGCCAGGGCCGCAAGTACCTCGTCATCAACGTGGATATTACGCTTGCCAAGCCCGCGCTGGTCGTCGCTCAGCGCTTGGCGCATCACGCTGACCAGCTCTTCTTGGTCGAGCGCTTTAAGCACGTAAACGCGAGCGCGTGAAAGCAGGGCGGAGTTAACCTCGAACGACGGATTTTCCGTTGTCGCGCCGATCAGGGTCAACAGGCCAGATTCAACGTGGGGCAGCAGCGCATCCTGCTGGCTTTTGTTTAAGCGGTGAATCTCATCCAAAAAGAGAATAACCGGAGAAGTCTGCTGCTGGGCGCGCTCCACCGCCGCGCGTATTTCTTTTACCCCGGCCATTACCGCGCTTAAATGCTCAAGCTGAGCATTGGAGGCATGAGCGAGCAGTTCGGCAAGCGTCGTTTTACCAACGCCGGGAGGCCCCCATAAAATCATTGAACGGACAAGGCCCGCCTCTGCCATACGGCGAAGCGGTTTGCCGGGCCCCACCAGCGCCTGTTGGCCTACGTAGTCATCTAGCGTTTGCGGGCGCATCCGGTAGGCGAGCGGGGCATCATCGCTGGGTGTTGAGCGCTGAGAGTCAAACAGGTCCATGTAAACTTCCGTTGTAAATCTAGACGTTGAGCAGCAAAGTAGCTACAAGTGTGTATGGTAAACGGCGCATTGTCAGGCTACCTTTTGCATAACCCTCATTACAAAATGATACGAACAATACGCTTGCTAGGGTAGTGTCTTAAGTGCATGGTGACACTAGCCATCGTACTTATCGAAAGTGCTTATTTGGTGTACTTATTGGCAGAGCTAGCTTGAAAAACTAGCCTGAAGCATTTGATTAACACACATGATTTAAGTGCTTAGCCATCGTGTATGGGTATATCGTGTATAGGCATGTCTTGTGTAAACATGTCTTGTAAACATAGCGTCTTGTAAACATAGTGTCTTATAAACATAGTGTAGTGAACCCGCTTATAATTGCGTGCCCACGCCACTTATGGATTCGGCGGCCGGCATGACACAACCAAGGAGACGGCACGATGTTAAACCAACTGCGTCTAGATCATGCCAACATGGCGCGAATGCTCCATGTATTGCAGCTTAAACAAAAAACGCTGGCCGTGGGCGAGCGGCCTAATTTTCAGCTGATGCGTGAAGTAGTGGATTACATTCTGGCCTACATGGAAGGTTTTGCTGCACCATTAGAGCGTATATGCGTTGACCGTCTGGAGACTAAAGCGCCTGAACATTTGGCGCTAATGGAGCAGATGGCAAGTGATTACCTTAAGCTCAAGCCTCGGCTACAGCAGCTTTCGGACAACATCGATACGATCCTGATGGATAATATTCTGCCTATGGATCGTTTTGCAGAGGACCTGGGCGATTATCTTGAAGCGCACCGGGCGTATCTTCGTCATGAGCGTGAAGGCCTCTTTCCGCTGATAGATCAGCATTTTACTCAAGAAGACATGCAAGAGTTGCTGCACGCCCTGCCGGAAGGTGCCGAGCAGGATCTTGAGCGCCTGCAGCAAGCTTACCCAGAACTTTATGCTGAACTACGCGGTGCGGAAGTGCCTCCGGTCTAGCTAAGCGGTCTAGTCACGAAGCTTCCTTCAGCGGCCAGCGGGGCGTGTTAAACTAGCGCCCCGTGACTGAGCGGCTGAAGGAGAAGCAGGTGTACCTATTCAAACAAAAGGCTAAGGCCCAACAAAAGGCAAAGGGGCAGTAATGACTGGCCCTGTGCTGATTTTTGACTCAGGCGTAGGCGGGCTTTCCGTGGCTCGATCGCTACGCCAGCATTACCCCAATACGGCCATGTGCTACGCCTGTGATAACGCGTGGATGCCCTATGGGCTGCGCGATGACATCACGCTTTCGGCACGCATCGTGGCCGTTTGCCAAGCTGCTGTTCGGGCCTGCCAGCCAAGCGTTCTGGTGGTCGCCTGTAATACTGCCAGCACGCTTGCACTCGATGGCCTGCGCAAAGCCCTAACGATTCCCGTGGTCGGCACAGTGCCCGCTATAAAACCCGCTGCTGCCATCAGTCAAACGCGCCATATTGGCCTGCTAGCCACCCGTGCGACGGTAAGCAGGCCTTATACGCAAAAGCTTATCGAGAGTTTTGCCAGCGACTGCATCATTACCCGAGTCGCGGCAGACGCGCTGGTGCTTGAAGCCGAGGCGCTACTTGGCGGCGTTTCTCCCAACCGCGAACGACTTCAGCAAGCCCTATACCCCCTTTGGCAAGCGGTCGACCATCAGCTGCCCGTGGACACCGTGGTACTCGGCTGCACTCATTTCCCCCTACTCAAACCTTGGCTTGAGGCGCTTGCGCCAACGCCTGTGAGTTGGGTTGATTCCGGCGATGCCATTGCCCGGCGCGTTGGCCAGATCGCCCCGGCGTTAAAAAACGGGCAGGATGGCCGCTTTTTTACCACTGCTTCTGCTGAGGCACTCGGCGAAGGCTTTTCCCAGTACGGCTTTTACACTCCAGGCTGGCTGGAATTAAGCGCCTAGGGCGCGTATTTTCAGCCTGAGCCGACACGACTGTTATTAGCATCGTTATTAATACCGTTTTTGAAAAAGAGGCGCCGACTTGGCTATCCCCGTGATAAACCCCGAACGTTATGACGAGCAGCTCGCCGAGAAGCGTGCATACCTGGAAAGCACCTTTGCGGTGTTTAATCCGCCTGCGCTTGAAGTGTTTGCCTCGCCGCCGAGCCATTACCGTCAGCGCTGTGAGTTTCGGATATGGCACGAAGGTGATGACCTTTTCTACGCCATGTTCGAGGTCGACCCTGCCGACCCTAAGAACAAGCGCGTGGTACGCCTGGATCAGTTTGATGTCGCGAGCGAGTCCATCAACGCGTTAATGCCGCGCCTGCGCAAGGCTTTTTTAGCCAGTAATGAGTTGCGACGTAAGCTTTTTCAGGTGGAGTTTCTCACTACGCTGTCAGGCGAGGCGCTGGTAACACTGGTTTATCACCGCCCGCTGGAAGCGTCCTGGGAGCAAGAAGCGCGCGCCCTGGAAGCCGAGCTTGGCATTATGATTATCGGCCGCTCGCGCAAGCAGCGCTTAGTGCTAACCCGTGACCACGTCTGGGAGCGTCTAACGGTTGATGGGCGAGCGCTCGATTATCAGCAGGTTGAAAATAGCTTTACCCAGCCAAACGCGCATATCTGCCAGAAAATGTTGAGCTGGGCGCGGGAAGTCACCGCAGGCCGCCAGACAGAAGATCTGGTGGAGCTTTATTGCGGCAATGGCAACTTCACCATTGCTCTGGCCGATAATTTTCGGCGCGTATTGGCGACCGAAATCTCGCGCACGTCGGTAGCTAGTGCCAACGTCAATCTTGACGCCAATAACATCACCAATGCGCATGTAGTCCGCATGTCGGCTGAAGAGTTTGCCCTGGCGCTCAAAGGTGAGAAAGGGGGGCGTCGTGTGGCCGAAATGGCGCTGGACGAATATCGCTTCTCCACCGTGTTGGTAGACCCGCCTCGCGCAGGCCTGGACGCCCAGAGCTGCGAGCAGATCAGCGAATATGATCAGATCGTCTATATTTCATGCAACCCGGCAACACTTGCCGAAAATTTAGCGCTGCTTACTAAAACGCATCAGATAGAGCGTTTTGCATTATTTGACCAGTTTCCGTTCACCAACCATTGTGAATGTGGTGTATGGCTCACGCGACGCGAGATTAATCAAGAGGGCGCATGATGCGAAAGTGGCATACACCATGAAGAACATGTCAGATGGATAGAGTGGCGACCCTGGGTAGCGTAAGCTAGTCGTTATATTGGCCTAAAGGCCTATTGTCCTACGTTTTTTTGGCCAAATGTGGCCCCGGCAGTCGAGGTGATGGATGGATTACGTTGCGAGTGAAGAGAGTCGGCAAGACCTTTTGAAGCAGCTTTTTGAGCGCTTGGAAGCGCGGCTGGAACCGGACCGAGCAACGGCGATATCAGCGTTTGCACGACGATTTTACGCAAGCGTGCCGGTAGAGGATCTTATCGATCGTCGCCTGGATGACCTGTACGGCGCCACGCTATCCATTTGGCAGTTTCTACAGCACCACGATGCCCAACGCCCTAAAGTGCGCGTGTTTAATCCTGATTTTGAAGAAAACGGCTGGCAGTCGACCCATACCTTTGTGGCGATATTGCATGAGGATATGCCGTTTCTGGTCGATTCGGTGCGCATTGAGCTGAATCGCCGCGGTCTTACCGTGCATGCGATCCAGAACTCCGTGTTTGCCGTTGCCCGCAATGAACAGAACCAACTGCAGGCGTTGGCCTCACCCCGCGACGCTAACGCGCCTGAAGCGCGTGAGTCACTGATCGTAATTGAAGTTGATCGTCATACTGACCCTGAAGCGCTTTCCAATATCGAAAAGCAGCTGCATCAGGTACTGCGCGATGTGCGCACGGCGGTGAGCGATTACGACGCGATCTGTGGGCAAATCACCGCCACGATCCAAGAGCTTGAAAAAAACTGCCCACCACAGATTGACCCCGATGACCACGAAGAAGCCATTGCCTTCTTAGAGTGGCTGGTGAAAGATAATTTCACCTTCCTGGGATACGACGAATACCTGCTTGAAGGTAGTGAGTTGCAGCGCGACCCCAACAGCCTCTTAGGCGTGTTCCGCCTGGACGAGCCGCGCTACGATGAGCGCATTCGTTCTGAAGAAGGCATCGATGAGAACGGTAACTACGAGCTGGTGCCTCAGCTGCTCTCGTTTGCCAAAAGCGCCCACCACTCGCGGGTACATCGGCCTACCTATCCTGACTACATCACCGTGGATCGTTACGACGATGACGGCAATGTCATCGGTGAACGCCGCTTCTTCGGCCTGTTTACCTCAACGGTATACAACGAGTCGCCGCGCAATATCCCGCTGCTGCGCCGCAAGCTTAAAGCCGTGATGGATATCGCCGGATTTAACCCCCAGGGGCATAACGGTAAGCAGCTTTTACAAGTGCTTGAAGTCTATCCTCGCGATGATCTATTTCAGATCAGCACGGAGTCGCTGGCACATACTGCGCTGGGCATTCTCGATATTCGCGAACGTCGTCAGGTACGCCTGTTTATCCGTGCCGATGTTAGCGGCAAGTTTTACTCGTGCTTGGTGTTCGTTCCGCGTGATGTCTTTTCAACCGATTTGCGCCAGCGTATTCAGAACCTGCTGTGTGACGAGCTTGATGCTCACTTTGGCGATTTCAACACCTACCTGTCTGAGTCGGTGCTGGCGCGTATCCAGCTGATTTTACGTTTCAATGGCAGTGCGCCAAGCCAGTTCGACCTTAAACGCCTGGAAAGCAAGGTTGCCCGCCTCGCGCGTAGCTGGCGCGATGAGCTGATGGCCGCCATGGTAGAAGGGTTTGGGGAAGAGAGCGCCAATCACCAAATGGAGCAGTTCCAGAATGCGTTTTCAGCAAGCTATCGTGAAGATTTTACCGCGCGTACGGCGGTATTTGATGTCCAGCATCTGCTAACGCTCAATAACGGTGATGATCTATCACTGTCGCTTTATCGGCCGTTAGAAGAGAAGGGCAGTGGGGTTAATCTCAAGCTGTACCACCGAGGCTCACAGATTCCGCTTTCTGATGTGCTACCGATGATGGAAAACCTGGGCCTGCGGGTTATTGGTGAGCGCCCCTACGAAATTAATGCCCCCGAGCAGCGCTACTGGATTCATGACTTTGAGCTTGAACATGGCAATAAAGATGTCAGCCTGGGCGAAATGCGTGAAACCTTCAGTGAAGCCTTCAAGCGTATCTGGGCGGGCGAGGCCGATAACGACGCCTTCAACCGGCTGATCATTGCCGCTGGGTTGGATTGGCATGAAGTGGCGATGCTACGTGGCTACGCGCGCTATCTTAAGCAGATCCGCTTTGGTATGTCGCAACATTACATCGCGGCGACACTGGCTAACTATCCGGCGATTACCCAAGAGCTGGTCGAAATGTTCCGCTTGCGCTTCGATCCCACGCTCGTCTCTCATGATACCGACGAGTGTGTGGCGCGGCTTAATGAACACCTGGAAGCGGTGGCCAGCCTTAACGATGACCAGCTGTTACGTCGCTTTATGGAGCTTATCCAGGCAACACTGCGTACCAATTATTACCAGCGTGCAGAGAGTGGCCGTGTTAAAGACTACATCGCCTTTAAATTAGAGCCTTCCAAGGTCACTGGAATGCCCAAGCCGCGGCCGATGTTCGAAATTTTCGTCTGCTCGCCGCGGGTGGAAGGTGTTCACCTGCGTGGCGGCAAGGTCGCCCGGGGTGGCTTGCGCTGGTCTGATCGCCACGAAGATTTCCGTACCGAAGTACTCGGCCTGGTAAAAGCTCAGCAGGTTAAAAACGCGGTGATCGTGCCGGTCGGCGCCAAGGGCGGTTTCGTGTGTAAACGGATGCCGGAAAATGCTGACCGCGAAACCCAGCAGAAAGAAGGCATCGCCTGTTATAAAATTTTTATCCGTGCACTTTTGGATGTCACTGATAATCTGGACGGTGGTGACGTTGTGCCACCTGAAAATGTCGTGCGCCACGATGAGGATGATGCCTATCTGGTGGTGGCTGCCGATAAAGGCACCGCCACGTTCTCAGATATCGCGAATGAAATCTCCATTGAATACGGTCACTGGCTGGGCGATGCGTTTGCTTCCGGCGGCGCTAACGGCTATGACCATAAGAAAATGGGCATTACCGCACGCGGTGCCTGGCAGTCGGTTAAGCGCCACTTTAAGAACCTGGGTATCGACACCCAGCAAGATCTGTTCAGCGTGGTAGGCGTAGGCGATATGGCTGGCGACGTGTTCGGTAACGGCATGCTGCTGTCTGATAAGATTCAATTGGTCGGGGCTTTCAACCATCTACATATCTTTGTGGACCCCAACCCCGATGCCGAAGCAGCGTTCGCTGAACGTACCCGGCTCTTTAATCTGCCGCGTTCCAGCTGGGAAGACTACAGTGTCGAGCTGATTTCTCAGGGCGGCGGTATCTTTAGCCGCAGTGCCAAATCGATTGCGATTTCCCCCGAAATGCAGCAGGTGTTTGGTATTCAGGAAGAACGCCTGTCGCCCAATGAACTCATTCGCGCCATGCTTCAATCCAAGGTGGATTTGATCTGGAACGGCGGTATCGGCACCTATGTGAAAAGCTCGGATGAAACCGATGCTGACGTGGGCGATAAAGCCAACGATGCGCTGCGCATTAACGGCGCTGACCTCAACTGCCGCGTGGTAGGTGAGGGCGGTAACCTGGGCCTTACCCAGCGTGGGCGGATGGAAGCCGCCGCCAACGGCGTGCGCGTTTATACCGACTTTATCGATAATGCGGGCGGCGTCAACTGCTCTGACCACGAGGTCAATATTAAGATATTGATTGATGACGTGGTCAAGCGTGGCGATATGACCGAGAAGCAGCGTAATGAACTGCTTGCCGAAATGACCGATGAAGTGGCCGATCTGGTGATTTTGGATAACTATCGCCAAGCGCAGGCGCTAGATCTTTCGGAGATTCTTTCTCTCCAGGGTATCGGACCGTATCGCCGCTTTATTAGTGAGCTGGAGGTCGCGGGCCAAATTGATCGTGAACTTGAGTTTCTGCCCACCGATGACGTATTAAAAGAGCGTGCCAGTAATCAGCAGGGAATGCGCTTGCCTGAACTTTCGGTGCTGATTTCCTACGCCAAAAGCACGCTTAAAGGTGATCTGATTACCTCTGATGTGCCTGATGATACGTATATTCATCGCCACCTTGAGCGGCTGTTCCCGTCAGTCTTGACCGAGCGCTATCAGCCAGAAATGTATGAGCACCGCCTGAAGCGCGAGATTGTGGCTACGCAAGTTGCCAATGATCTGGTCGATCATATGGGCATCGTGTTTGTCCGCCGGTTAAGAGACTCCACTGGTGCAGGTCGGGCCGATATCGCGCGTAACTACGTAATTGCCCGCGACAGCTTTAACTTGCTTTCTCTATGGGCACAGATTGAAGCCCTGGATAATCAAGTGCCAAGCAAGGTACAGCACTCGATGATGCTGGATCTCATGCGCTTGATTCGCCGTTCGACACGCTGGTTCCTGCGCCAGCATCTGGGGCTTTCCACGCAAGATACGATCGAGTATTTCGGTCCTCGCTTGGCGCAGTTGCAAGAAGACATGGGTGAGCTGTTAAGCGGTGAAGAGCTGGAAGCATGGCGTCTTCGTCGTAATGAGCTGCAGGAAGCGGGTGTGCCTGAAGCGCTGGCCTCAACGGTTGCGGGAGCCCCTAACCTGTATGCTGGGCTGGGTATTATTCAGGCTGCGCGGATTACCAGCGAGAAGCCCCAGCGAGTAGCCGAGGTGTTCTACGAGATCGGCAGCCGCCTGGAGCTACCCTGGATGAGCCAGCAGGTCACGCAGCTTGAAGTGCGTGACGCGTGGCAAGTACAGGCGCGGGAAACCTTCCGCGATGATATCGACCGTCAGCAGCTGGCGCTTACCACCAGCGTGCTGAAACTTGAAGCCGGCAGTCGTGACACTCAAGAGCGTGTGGATCAGTGGCTTGAGCAGCACGATCACCTGCATAACCGCTGGCGCCGTTTGCTTGAAGAAGTGCGCGGTGGCAGTGAAGGTGGGTTTGCGCTGTTTGCGGTAGCCGTGCGCGAGTTGGTAGACCTTGCTGAAAGCGACAGCGAAGCCTGAGCGCCACGGCGTTAGCTAGGTAAAACGCTTAAGCGCTGTAAATAAGCGTTGTGGAAAAAAGTAACCGTGCCTGGGCAATCCAGGCACGGTTTTTTTAGGCCTATTACACCGGTAATTGTTGAGTGCCGTGCGCCAAAAGGGCAGTTTGCGCTATACTCGGCGCCGCTCAGCACCGCTCACCTTCAAAAGAGATTTAGTCGATGTACTTACTTGCACGCTCGCTGCTCTTTCGTATTGACCCTGAAACCTCGCACGGATTGGCTTTAGGGACGTTAGACGCCTTGCATCGCGTGGGTGGCGTAGCGCCACTGGTGGGTAAGTCGATCGGCGATCCGGTCGAACTGATGGGACTGCGGTTTGCCAACCGCGTGGGGTTAGCCGCAGGGCTTGATAAAGATGCCGACCATCTTGACGCGCTGGGCGCGCTAGGTTTCGGGTTTGTCGAAGTGGGCACCGTGACGCCCAAAGCGCAGCCGGGTAACCCTAAGCCTCGCCTGTTTCGTTTGGCCGGCCATGACGCCATCATCAACCGCTTTGGGTTTAACAACAAAGGCGTTGAGCATCTAGTGGCGCAGGTTAAAAAGCGCCATTATCAGGGCGTGGTAGGGATCAATATCGGCAAAAATCTCAGCACCGCTGTGGACAATGCCCTGGATGACTATCTGATCTGCTTGGACGCTGTTCACTCGGTAGCCGACTATATTACGGTGAATATTTCCTCGCCCAATACGCCAGGGCTACGCACGCTGCAGTTTGGTGAGCAATTGGATGGCTTGCTCGGGCCAATTCGTGAGCGCAGCCGGGCCCTGGACGCGCAAGCTGAGCGCAAGGTGCCGCTATTAATTAAGATTGCACCGGATATGAGCGAAGAGGAAGTTGCGCTGGTGGCAGAAAGCATCGCCCGCAATGAGCTGGATGGCGTGATTGCCACCAACACGACCGTGTCACGTGAAGCGGTGCAAAGCGACCCGCAGGCGAGTGAGGCGGGTGGGCTTTCTGGCAAGCCTGTTTTTGAGGCGTCTAATGTGGTCATTCGCCTGCTACGCCAGCATTTGCCAACGCTTCCGATTATCGGCGTAGGCGGCATTGATAGCGCGGAAGCTGCGAAGGCCAAGATAGCGGCGGGCGCTGATTTGATTCAGCTCTACTCGGGGCTTATTTATCAAGGACCCAAATTGGTCAATGAGTGTGCCCGTGCGCTAAAAGCGCATTAATTTTTCAGCGTGAATTAAAAAACGCGCATTAAAAAACATGAGCTAAAAAGCCCGCTGAAACGCGGGCTCCATGTTCCAAAATGAAAATTAAGGAATATATAAATTGCTAGGTCATGACAAGGGGGTTTTTGTGGATACCGGAAATGCCGGTCATTCCGTCCCACTGGTCTCCGCGACCTTCACGCCAACCGCTCATCCAGTATTCGCGTAAATTGACATCTTGACTGGGACAATCATCACGGGAACGGCCGATAACACCTGCTTTATACCCGTGAACATAGGCCCGCTGGAAGCGGTCACGTTTTTGTCGTTTCATTGGCTAACCTCTTTTCATGAAAGCCTTTAAAAAGAAATAGTGCACTATGCCTTTGGCGTTAGGCCCCTATTTCGAGAGCTGACTTCAAGAGCAGGCTGCCAGCCGTGCGCTAATGTCTAGCACTCACGAGCTGAACCGGCTAGGCGGCAACCAAAACAAGCCTTTAGTCCATTAATGACCCGTTGGTCTATTAATGACCAAGACAAGCAACGCATGCGTTTTCAGTAGCTACTCTTTTATTCTTAGATCATGATGGGGGCACTTGTCGACCCCCAAATTGTCATAAGATGTAAATACATTTGCCATATATAGGAATATCGCGCGGTTACGCGCTGCCATGACTATGACCGAAACGAGTCAAAACGCCCCCCTGAACCTGCTGGCGACTTGCCCTAAAGGCATTGAAGGCCTGCTGGCCGATGAGCTGGCAGCGCTAGGCGCGACGCCTGGAAAAACCACCGTGGCTGGCGTGTACTTTACCGCCAGCCAAGCCATCGCCTACCGTGTATGCCTGTGGTCACGCCTTGCCAACCGGATCATTCTGCAGCTGGTTCGCGAGCCGATGATTGAAACGCCGGAGCAACTACGCGACGTGGTTGCCCGCATTGCCTGGACCCAGCACTTGGCGGTTGGCAAAACCCTGGCGGTGGATTTTCATGGCCGCAGTGATCACATTCGCCATACTCGATTTGGCGCCCAAACGGTAAAAGATGGCGTGGTGGACGCGCTACAGCTTGCCGGGCAGGAGCGTCCTTCCATCGATACCAAAACGCCGGATTTGCGTCTCTACGCACATCTGCATCGCGCCAACCTGACCATCGGCATCGACCTTTCGGGGGAGAGCTTGCACCGCCGGGGCTATCGTCGTGATGTCGGCCATGCGCCGCTCAAAGAAAACCTCGCGGCAGCGTTGCTGATCCGTGCTGGCTGGCCCGAGCGGGCGAAAGCCGGCGAGCCGTTGATCGATCCGCTGTGTGGTGCCGGCACGCTGCTGATTGAGGCCGCACTGATGGCCGCCGACCAGGCGCCGAACCTGGACCGTGAACGGTTCGGTTTCAAGGGCTGGGCCGGGCACGATGAGACGCTTTGGCTTGAGCAGAAGCGTGAGGCCGAAGCACGCGCCTCGATTGGTCGCAAGCGGTGTAAAACCCAGCTGTTGGGTTTTGACCAAAGCCCGGCGGCGCTATCGGCTGCAAAAACCAACGCGATGCGCGCAGGTATTCCGGCACTTATCACTCTGCACGGACAGGGCCTTGCTCAGCTGACTCGCCCCGAAACGCTATCGGCAGAACGCGGGCTTCTGATCACTAACCCGCCTTACGGTGAGCGGTTGGGCGAGCTGCCCGAGCTTGTGCGCCTGTATTCCCAGCTGGGTGAAAAAGCCAAAGCGCTGTTTCCTGGCTGGACACTGGCGATGTTTACCGGCAATCCCGACTTAGGACACCGGCTGGGCTTGCGGGCGCACAAGCAGTATGCGCTTAAAAACGGCGCGCTGGATGCCAAGCTGTTGCTGATGGATATTGGTGTGCCAGCGACGGATAGCGGCGCTCAGGCGGAAGGTAAGGGTGTTGATACGCCGCCTAAAACAGCGCCTGCCGTGTCTGAAAACGCGCAGATGTTCGCCAACCGGCTGGGCAAAAACCAGAAACGCCTCAAAAAGTGGCTAAAGCAGAGCGGTGAAACCTGTTATCGGATCTATGATGCCGATATGCCCGAGTTTGCGCTGGCGATTGACCGCTACGGCGACCGCGTACACGTTCAGGAGTACGCCGCACCTAGCTCTATCAATCCAGCTCAGGCTCAAAAGCGCCTGTTTGATGCGCTGGAAGTGCTGCCTGATGCGTTAGGCGTTGACCCCAGCAAGGTGTATATCAAACGCCGTGAGCGGCAAACCGGCACTGCCCAGTACCAAAAGCGTGAGGCCAGCGGTGAGCGTTTTGAAGTGCGTGAAGGCGATGCGCGGCTATGGGTCAACCTGCGCGATTACTTGGATACAGGGCTGTTCCTGGATCACCGGCCGGTACGCCGTATGCTGGGCGAAATGGCCCGCGGCAAGCGCTTTTTGAACCTGTTCTGCTATACCGCCACGGCCACCGTTCAGGCAGCCTTGGGCGGCGCCAGCGACAGCGTCAGCGTCGATATGTCCAACACTTACCTTGAGTGGGCGAAGGATAACTTTACCCTGAACAAGCTCGATCTACGCCTTCACCGCGTGGTACGCGATGACTGTTTCCGCTGGCTGGAAACCGCCGACGCCGAGTTTGACCTGATCTTTATGGATCCGCCGACGTTCTCCAACTCGAAGAAAATGCGCGATACGCTGGATATACAGCGTGACCATCCGCGCCTGGTGGAACTTGCCATGGCCCGGCTCGCCCCAGGTGGCACACTGGTGTTCTCGAACAACCAGCGCCGTTTCAAGCTTGATGACGCGCTTAGCCAGCATTACGCGGTAGAAGAGATCACCTCGCGCACCTTTGATCCAGACTTTCAGCGGCGCACCAACATGCACCACGTGTTCCTGCTGCGTCACCGCCGCTAGAACGTAAAGGCTTGCGGCAGTGATTTCACTTACGCTCTACACCACCCTGGGTTGCCATCTGTGCACCCAGGTGGAAGCCTTGCTGTCAGCGCTTGCCAATCAACCGGTAGCGCTTAAGCGCGTGGAGATCAGCGAGCATGCGGCCTTGCTTGAGCGCTACGGTGAGCTTATTCCGGTCGTGGTGGATAGCCAGGGCAGGGAGCTGACACGTGGATTTGAAGTGGCGCGTATGAGCGATTGGCTAGGCGAGCGCGGCTGGCTTGATGAGCACGCGCTCGCGTCGTTGATGGCGCCTGAAGATTCGCCGCCAAAAGGCATGCGCCTGCATAACGGGCGGCGTTTTCTGGGTTAGTGAGTACTCAGCCCGCTGGGTTTACGCAGGCGTGCTTAAACCTGGCTTAAAAAGTAGTGCTTAAAGCAGATCCAGCAGCGAAAGCTGACGCATGGCTTCCTGGCCTTCCGGGGTGTGGTCATCAACGTCCAGCACCTTATGAAAACCGCGCGACTTTTGAATCGTCGTCTCATCTTCCAGCCACATCTGAGCCTGCTCAAGGGTGTCGGCCAGTTGGTGCTTTAAACCGCCAAACTGGGTGCCGATTTGCCCCCAGGCACGACTGAAAATCCAGTCGCCAAACATATCTTGATGAATATGAACCAGCACATAGTCATGGTCGGTTTCCCACCTAACGATCACAAGCTTACTCCATTGATTGTTCTTAACGCTGGCCTGCCCATGAGGCACTCCCTGTCCCAAATACGATTCTCAAATACCGTTCCCAAATGCCGTTCCCAAATACCGTTCTCAAATACCATTTCCCAATTCGGTGTGGCGGGCGGTATTGTAAAGCTCGTTATCGCAAACGACCATGTCTGGCGATAAATAGCCTGGGTCTGGCTGTAAATAGGCCTGACTGAAATAGATCTGCTGTAAATAGATTTGCTTGTCCTGGGTCTTATAAGGATACCGCTGTGAAGCTGATTGTAGATGCCAACATACCCGCCGCCGAGCACTGCTTTGGTGATTTTGGCTCACTGACCCGCGTGCCGGGGCGTGAGATAAACGCTGAGCACGTCAAAGACGCCGATGCGCTGATCGTACGTTCCATCACCCAGGTAAATGCCGCACTGCTTGCCGAGAGCCCGATACGCTTTGTCGGCACCTGTACGATTGGCACTGACCACGTCGACCATGCCGTACTTGCCGAACAGGGCATTGGCTTTGCAAGCGCCCCTGGCTGCAATGCCGAAGCCGTGGTGGATTACGTGCTAAGCAGCCTGCTAACGCTTGCCGAGCGAGATGGCTGGTCGCTTCTGACGCGCACCGTCGGCGTTGTCGGCGTGGGCAATGTGGGCAGCCGTTTGTTGGCGCGGCTAACGGCGTTGGGGATTAAAACGCTGGCCTGTGATCCGCCCAGAGCGGAGCAGGAAGGCGAGAAGGGCTTTGAGTCGTTGGATACGCTGATTGACCGCTGCGATATTCTTTGCCTGCACACGCCGCTGGTAGCACAGGGGCCGCATGCCACCTATCAACTGCTTGATGCTCAGCGGATCAACGAGCTGGCCCCCGGCACCGTATTGTTGAATGCAGGGCGGGGCGACTGTGTCGATGGGCTGGCACTGCGCAGCCGCTTGACGGGTAAAGGTGATATTGCTGTCGTTTTGGATGTATGGGAGAGCGAGCCTGAAATCGATGCGAGTTTGCGTGACCTGGTAGCGCTCGCGACTCCACATATTGCCGGGCATAGCCTGGATGGCAAGCTGCGCGGCACCTGGATGATTCAGCAGTCGCTCGCCAGCCATCTTGGCCTTGCCAGTCAGGTGGCGTTTGCCGATATTTGCCCGCCGCCAGCCTTGGCGTCGCTGCATTTGCAGGATGCACTACCCGTTGAGGATGCCCTGCGTGTGTGCATGCGCGCGGTATACGATGTACGCCGGGATCACGATAGCCTGCAGCGCCAGGTACTCAAGCAGGGTGTTAAGCAGGGCTTTGATACCTGCCGGGCGAGCTACCCGCTGCGCCGCGAGTTTGCAACGCTTGACATAACGCTATCTGGTGGCGCGTTAGCCCTTGAAAGCATACTGCGTGGAGCAGGTTTTAATATACTCACAATGTGACGTCTGTATGCATACAAGTATTGTTGCCCGGCGCTGCGAGCAGCGTCGCTCGATACGGTATATGACTGATTGGCGATAAACGATTTCAGATGAAAGCGCGGCTGAGGAGTGGTAAAAGTAACTTATATCAATAAATAACTAAATTTAGTACAACCGGGCATGGGACATTAAATGACTAATTTACCGACTGGTTTACCGATAGATTTACCGACAGAGGCCATCGGCAGCATACCGCGCTCTGAAACGTTGATGCAGGCACAGCGTCAGTACGATGCAGGACAAATTGATGCGGCGGCCATGAACGCTTTTTATGATGAAGCCGTTCAACAGACGATACGCGAGCTGGAAAATACAGGGTCTCGCATTATTACTGATGGTGAGCAACGCAAGACGCATAGCTTTGCTACCTATTCAGTGGAAGGCGGTAAAAACTTTGCTCCTGATGGCCTCGAAATACCTTTCAGTGATGGTCATGTACGCCGATTGCCGCGCTTGACTGCAGGGCCTTTTCGCTACGCTTTATCCGCAGCAGAAACCCTGCCGATGGCTAAGCAGTATACTCAGCTGCCCATGAAGCAAGCCATTATTTCTGTGTCGGCACTAAGCTTGTTTTATCCCTCAGAGGCCATTGCTGGCTATAGCCGTGAAGCTTTTTTGGACGACTTGATTGACGAGCAGGAAAAAGAGATACGCGGCTGCTTCGCCGCCGGTGCACAAAAGGTGCAGATCGATTTTACGGAGGGGCGGCTGGCTCTTAAGCTCGATCCAAGCGGCAGTGTACTCAACAGCTTTATCGAGCTGAATAACCGGGTTCTGGCGCGGCTCACCGATGCCGAGCGCCAGTCCATTGGCATCCATACTTGTCCTGGCGCCGACCATGACGCCACGCATAGCGCCGATGTGGATTACGCTGAACTTCTTCCCAGCCTCTTTGAACTCAATGCCGGCAGTTTCTATATTGCCATGGCCGCGGAAGCAGACCCTGAACGTGGATTAAAAATCGTCGCCCGCTATCTGAAACCATGGCAGCGCGCGTTTATCGGGGTTATTGATGTCAATAACCCCGATATTGAAACACCTGAAGAGGTTTGCGCTCGCATAATGCAGGCGGCACGCTACATACCCTTGGAGCAGCTAGGCACCACCGATGATTGCGGATTTTCACCGTTCTGTGATGACATCTCTACATCTCGGGCAACCGCTTTTGCAAAAATTAAAGCACGCGTGGAGGGGACAGCGATGGCAGTAGAGCAACTGGCATCGCAAAATGGCGTGCTGCATGGATAAAGCGCCCTTCACCCAAAGCGTAGCCATTTTCGATGCAAGCGAGCGCCTGGTCGACTGGAGCGCGGGGTTCGGCGAAGAGTTTGCGGATGCCGCATCCATCTTGAGCCAGGGCATCAGCGCACGGGATATTTACGCTATGTGCCTGCTACCAGAGCGAGCGCTGGATCTTTCCTGGGCATCAGGCGGCACCCCACCGCCTGTTTTTGAATATATCAATAACCGGCGCTCTATCGCGGTCGAGCAACACCTGGGTGCCAATGGCTATGTTTTTCGTATTGCTCAAAGCACTCAGGCCACGCCTCAGCTTCACCCTTCCATGCTTGATGAAAGCGCTGAACTGCTGCGCTCAGCCGCGTTGCAAATTTCAGCCGCGGTACTTAAACGCCGTGAACAGGAAACCCATCGCCTGCATGAGCTTGCGCTCACAGACGGCCTGACAGGCATCGCCAACCGACGCTACTTCGATGAATTGCTTGATATTGAATGGCAGCGTTGTAAAAAAAGCCGACTACCCCTTTCGACCATTTTCATCGATATCGATTTTTTTAAACGCTATAACGATTTTTACGGACATCTAAGTGGAGATGTATGTCTAAAAATCATTGCCTCGACGCTAAGGGCCAATTTGCACCGTCCAAGAGATCTTGTGGCACGCTATGGTGGCGAAGAGTTTACCTGTTTATTGCCAGAAACCGACCTGCGCGATGCTGCTCATAAAGCCGCAGAACTTGAGAAGGCCATTAGAGCGCTGGCTATTCCGCATGGAAAATCAGAGGCCGCATCCATTGTGACCATTAGTCTGGGCGTTTCCACGGCGCAGTGCATTATGGGCGATGATTCGTCGGTGCTGATAAGAGCTGCTGATCAATTACTTTACGATGCCAAGGCAGCCGGAAGGGGGTGTGTACGCTCGGCGCTTTGCACATCCATGGGTTAGCCGTATCGGGCTTGTGTACGGAAAAGTACATCAAAAAGTGGATAGTAAAGCGTTGCAACGTGGCAATCTCAGCCTGCAATAGCAGGGCAGTATCGAGATCGCCACGTGATATTGGCTAATTAAGACTTACTGGCGATAAGCCGCTTCTTTCAGCGCCCGAATACGCTCATCTAGCGGCGGGTGACTAGCAAACAGCTGCTCAAGCAACGAGCGCGTCTGGCCTTTGGTGATCGCCATGGCACGCATGGTGTCAGGCATTTGGTCCGGCAGTTCGGTTTCCGCTTTCAGCCGGGCGAGGGCGTTCACCATGGAGCCCGTACCTGCTAACCGAGCACCAGCTTCGTCGGCACGGTATTCGCGGTAGCGTGAGAACCACGCAACGATAGCCGAAGCCACAATTCCAAATACAATTTCCGCAACAATGACTACCGCGAAGTAGCCCATAAAGCCCAGACCGCCTTCGCCGCCGCTACGGCTTTTAAGAAAACCATCCACCAGCTGAGCCACCACGCGGGCAAAGAACATTACAAAGGTGTTTACCACGCCCTGAATCAGCGCCAGCGTTACCATGTCGCCATTGGCCACGTGGCCAATTTCGTGGGCAAGCACCGCGCGCACCTCGTCAGGGCGCATCCGGTTTAAAAGCCCGGCTGACACCGCCACCAGCGCGTCATCCTTATTCCAGCCCGTAGCAAAGGCGTTTGATTGCTGGGCAGGGAAGATGCCTACCTCGGGCGTTTTAATGCCTGCCTCGCGGGAGAGCTCTGCCACCGTATCTACCAGCCACTGCTCGGTGGCGTTGGAGGGAGACTCAATAATTACCGTGCCGGTACTACGTTTCGCCATCCATTTGGAAATAAACAGCGAGATCAGCGAGCCGACCATGCCGAAGATAAAGCAGAAGATCAGCAGGCTGGTAAAGTTGATTCCCTGGCTGCGTAAGTAACCCTCAACGCCAAACAGGCGCAGCGTAATACTGGCGACAAGCAGCACCGCCAGGTTGGTGGCTAAAAACAGCACAATTCGCATCATGGTGCAGGTTCTCCGTAAGAGGTCATCAATGCGTTACCGGGTTTTCAAGCCCTAGAATGCTTGTTTAGATACGTACACTTCATGGCAGTTTCAAGTCACAGCGCGCTTTATTGGCGGTAGCGCGACAGGAAATTAGCGAATCTGTCCAGAGCGTCGCCTAGCTGGTCGGCCCAGGGCAACGTCACGATGCGCACGTGATCGGGTTCCGGCCAGTTAAACGCCGTGCCCTGCACCAGCAGAATCTTCTCCTGCAAAAGCAGGTCCAGCACCAGTTTCTGGTCATCCTGAATATTGAAGACCTTGGGATCTAGGCGCGGAAACGCATAGAGCGCGCCTTTCGGCTTGACGCAGGATACCCCAGGGATGGCATTGAGCTTCTCCACCGTGATATCGCGCTGAGCCAATAAGCGGCCACCCGGCAGAATTAAATCATTGATGGACTGGTAACCACCCAGCGCCGTTTGAATCGCATGCTGGGCAGGTACGTTGGCGCACAGACGCATGGAGGCCAGCATGGTCAGGCCCTGAATAAAGTCTTTGGCGCGCTGTTTGGCAGTCGTGCCGGAAATCGTCATCCAGCCGGAGCGAAAGCCCGCGCAGCGGTAGCTTTTCGACAGCCCGTTCATGGTAATCACCAACTGGTCATCGTCTGCCAGGGCGCCGGTCGCGGTATGTTCTACGCCGTCATAAAGGATCTTGTCGTAGATCTCATCAGAGAACACTACTAGGTTGTGCTCTTTGGCCACGGCCAATACGTCGCGCACCACGGCCGGTGGATAAACTGCGCCGGTCGGGTTGTTGGGGTTAATCAACACAATCGCGCGGGTACGGCTGGTGATCTTGGTGCGGATATCGGCAATATCCGGGGTCCAGTCGGCCTGCTCATCGCATAAGTAATGCACCCCGTGACCACCTGAAAGGTGGGCGGCTGCAGTCCATAGCGGGTAGTCCGGCGCGGGGATCAGGACTTCATCGCCATCGTTTAATAGCGCCTGCATGCACATCACGATCAGCTCGGATACACCGTTGCCGATGTAAATATCTTCAATGCCAACGCCCGGAATTTCCTTGCGCTGGCACTCCTGCATGATCGCCTTGCGCGCCGAGTATAGGCCTTTGGAATCACAATAGCCCTGGGCGGTGGGCAAGTTGCGCATCACATCCTGCAAAATCTCTTCAGGTGCTTCAAACCCAAACGGTGCCGGGTTGCCAATATTAAGCTTTAAAATCCGCTGGCCTTCATCTTCCAGCCGTTTGGCGTGGTCAAGAACCGGGCCACGGATGTCGTAGCAGACGTTATGCAGCTTGTGGGATTTTTTTAGCATCTGGGGAGGCGCTTGAAGCTGAGAGGTTTCC
This sequence comes from Halomonas sp. AOP43-A1-21, assembly GCF_052376775.1. Taxonomy (NCBI): domain Bacteria; kingdom Pseudomonadati; phylum Pseudomonadota; class Gammaproteobacteria; order Oceanospirillales; family Halomonadaceae; genus Halomonas; species Halomonas sp. AOP43-A1-21. Next base: position 65,839 of record NZ_JBQSWC010000020.1, read on the forward strand.
ATGTGTGATTTATCCAAGAGTGTCCAAAGGCCGTGCGACGGCACCGGTCGGTTTGCTCATTATGCGTCGGAAAGTACTTGATTGTCTTCGTCGTTATGCACAATAGGCGGCGGAATATCGTTAGGCGTTTCAAGCGTCAGGCGGCCAAGCTTGCCATCACGCAGTTCGTGGAGCAGCACTTCGGCACCACGGTGCAAATCCACTTCGCCGCCCGCGCGTAGACCGCCCCGTTTACCGGCAATTTCTTTCAAAATGGCATGGCCATCAAACCCGGCAATCGCCAGGAAGTCCGGTTTTTTTGGCCCATCCGCATCGACTTCATTGCTAACCGGCGCCTCATAGGTGGGCAGGGCCTTTAGCTTATAGCGAGCGGTCAGCTCAGTGGGGTAGCGCTTGGCAAGCTCGGCGCTGGTCACAATCGCCACGTCGGTATACTCGATCGCGGTATCCCGAATAGCCCCGCTTGCCGCCAGCCGGTAGGCGCTTGCCTGGTCTTCAATTTTGGGCCACAGCACCCCAGGCGTATCAATCAACGCCACGCGCCCATCAATACGTACCTTTTGCTGGCGCTTGGTTACCGCCGGCTCGTTGCCGGTTTTAGCAATTTTTCGCCCAGCCAGGCCGTTAATCAGCGTGGATTTCCCCACGTTGGGAATGCCCATCACCATCACCCGAACGTCGCGGTCGGCGCGTACGGCACCTGCAAGCTCGTGGCAAAGCTTGGGGATTTTCTTGAGCTCACGGGTGTTGGTCGTGGTGATCGCAAGCGCTCGGGTATCGTCCTGGGCATCAAAAAACGCCACCCATTCGGCGGTGCGCTCAGGGTCGGCAAGGTCCGTCCGGGAGAGGATTTTCAGCACCGGCTTGTGCCGGGTCAGCTCGGCCAGCATCGGGTTGGCGCTGGAGTAGGGCAGGCGTGCGTCCAATACTTCAATGACCACGTCGATTTCCGGCAGCGCATCCTTTATCTGGCGGCGGGCCTTGTTCATATGTCCGGGGAACCAGCCGAGCATGAGTTTCTCCTACAAGCACAAAAAACGGGCATAAAAAAGCGAGCAACCATTCTACCAGATGGTGCCCGCTTTGCCGGAGTTCGTTATACGTTTATGGCGTAACGCTTACTCGTCCGGATGGAACTCAAGCGATACGGAGTTGATGCAGTAGCGAAGCCCCGTAGATTCCGGCGGCCCGTCAGGAAACACGTGACCCAAATGAGCATCGCAGTGGGAACACACTACTTCCGTACGCACCATGCCGTGAGACGTATCGCTATGCTCTTCAACACGGTGGCTGCCAAGCGGCCTGTCGAAGCTTGGCCAGCCACAGCCAGCATCAAACTTGTGCTCGTTTTCAAACAGCGGCGCATGGCAGCAGACGCAGTGATAAATACCCTGAGCGTCGCGAACCTGATAATCGCCCGTAAAAGGGCGCTCGGTGCCTTTCTCACGTGCTACCCGGTACTGCTCGGGGGTCAGCTGTTCACGCCACTGCTCGGGGGATTTTTCAATTTTGGCCATTTAATGTCTCCTTTCCCTCTATTACTTGCAGGCTAGCGTACTCTTTTCAGTAAAGACAGATTTTGGTAAGACAGAACACATCAGTAAACACACAACCTCTGATGGTTAAGAGCAGGGTCTGCTGAGACAGCATAGCATCCACCTGAGTTCGGTGGGCTAAAGGACGTAACCGCCGGTTAATAGTAAAGGTAAGCACGGGGCTTAACAGAGCTTTGTGCACAGATAGAAAGCAGAGCGATATCAGAGTACTTGACAGAAACTCATGCTCTGAGTAATATACGCGCCACCTCGACGAGGCAATGAAACGTCCCATTCGTCTAGTGGTCTAGGACACCGCCCTTTCACGGCGGTAACAGGGGTTCGAACCCCCTATGGGACGCCAATTACATCGTTAGGGTATCGGAGTGCGGGAATAGCTCAGTGGTAGAGCATCGCCTTGCCAAGGCGAGGGTCGAGAGTTCGAATCTCTTTTCCCGCTCCAATTTGGTTGTGTGGTTAAGTAAGTGCAGGTCGAGAGCTGGTGCGCCAGTCCGATCGAATCTCTTTTCCCGCTCCAAAAAACGTCCCATTCGTCTAGTGGTCTAGGACACCGCCCTTTCACGGCGGTAACAGGGGTTCGAACCCCCTATGGGACGCCAATCCGATTACGAAAAATTGATTAAGCGGGAATAGCTCAGTGGTAGAGCATCGCCTTGCCAAGGCGAGGGTCGAGAGTTCGAATCTCTTTTCCCGCTCCAATCAAGTGATTGATAGTGTGGTTAAGCAAGTGCAGGTCGAGAGCTGGTGCGCCAGTCCGATCAAATCTCTTTTCCCGCTCCAATCAAGCAAAATATTGATAAGTTAGATGTTTATACGTCCCATTCGTCTAGTGGCCTAGGACACCGCCCTTTCACGGCGGTAACAGGGGTTCGAACCCCCTATGGGACGCCATCTAGCAAGTGCATGTTTACGTTGCGGGAATAGCTCAGTGGTAGAGCATCGCCTTGCCAAGGCGAGGGTCGAGAGTTCGAATCTCTTTTCCCGCTCCATGTAAACACCTGCCCAGGTTTGATTTGTTGTACTTTCCCTCGCTGTAACCTTTCTATTGCATCATGTGTTTATTAGTGGCGCCCTTGAGCGTTATTTCGCATGTCTGCTACTTCGTTAAGCTTATTGCACTTTACTACGCTGGCTTGAAAAAAAAGCGCAATGCCCCGATATCATGGCTTTTCAAGCTCAAGCATTTTTATGCCCCTATTTTGCTGACAGGACATCTTTATGGCCGAACCGGCATTGTCTATCCGTGGCCTTACAAAGGTGTACGGCAACGGCTTTCAAGCGTTAAAAGGTATTGATCTCGACGTCCAACAGGGCGATTTTTTTGCCTTGTTGGGCCCCAACGGCGCGGGTAAATCCACCACCCTCGGCGTGGTGTGCTCACTGGTGCAGAAGTCGGAAGGCAAGGTGTCGATTTTTGGTATCGATATCGACAAGGACTTCGCCAAGGCCAAGTACCAGCTGGGTGTGGTTCCCCAGGAGTTCAACTTTAACCAGTTCGAGAAGGTGCTCGATATCGTGCTGGCGCAAGCGGGCTATTACGGCATGACCCGCCGTGAAGCGCTGCCGCGTGCCGAGCAGCTACTGCGTGACCTTGGCCTATGGGACAAGCGCAACGGCAACGCGCGCATGCTTTCCGGCGGTATGAAGCGCCGCCTGATGATTGCTCGGGCGCTGATGCACCGCCCCAAGCTATTAATTCTAGATGAGCCTACGGCAGGTGTGGATATCGAACTGCGCCGCAGCATGTGGGAATACATGCGCCGCATCAATCAGGATGAAGGCACCACGATTATTCTGACCACTCACTATCTGGAAGAAGCGGAAAGCCTGTGCCGCAATATCGCGATCATCAATCATGGCGAAATTGTCCGCAATACTAGCGTGCGCGAACTGCTCGCCGAGCTTAATACCGAAACCTTCCTGCTTGATTTAGCCGAGCCGGTTAGTTCGCCGCCTGTGATCGAAGGGTTTGAAATTACCCAGGTTGAGCCTTCGCAGCTGGCGCTGGTGATTCATCGCGGCCAGCAGTTGAACGATGTGTTTAAAGTGTTAAGCGAGCAGGGGATGCAGGTGGTTTCCATGCGCAACCGCGCCAACCGGCTGGAAGAGATGTTCGTATCAATGGTAGAGGCAGGCAACAACGCGATAGATAAGCGCGCCGAACTGGACAAGGAGGCGCAGGCATGAATGCGACGCAAACGCTCGTAGCGCTCTGGACGCTGGTACTTAAAGAGATCAAGCGCTTTACGCGCATCTGGCCGCAAACGCTGCTGCCGCCGTCTATCACCATGGCGATGTACTTCATCATTTTTGGCAATCTGATTGGCTCGCGTATTGGAGATATGGACGGTTTCTCCTACATGGACTTTATCGTCCCCGGCCTGATCATGATGTCGGTGATCACCAACAGCTACTCTAACGTGGCCTCAAGCTTCTTCTCGAACAAGTTTCAGCGCTCGGTGGAAGAGCTGATGGTTTCACCCATGCCGAACTGGGTGATTCTATCCGGGTTTATTTTAGGCGGTATGGCGCGTGGTCTGGGCGTCGGCCTGATCGTCACGCTGGTATCGCTATTCTTTACCCAACTGACGGTCGAGCATCCGTTATTAACCATACTGGTGGTGGTATTAACCTCGGCGCTGTTCTCGATTGGCGGCTTTATCAACGCGCTGCTGGCCAACAAGTTTGACGATATTTCTATCGTGCCGACGTTTATTCTGACCCCGCTGACCTACCTGGGCGGCGTGTTCTACTCCATTTCCATGCTGCCCAATTTCTGGCAGGGCGTGTCGATGTTGAACCCCATCCTGTACATGGTTAACGTCTTCCGTTACGGGTTCCTGGGCGTATCGGACATTCCGGTAGGCTGGGCGCTGGCGGCCATCTTTGGCTTTATCATTGTGCTATTTTTCGTCGCGCTAAGCATGCTGGAGCGTGGCAAAGGCATTCGCAGTTAAGCGTATTACCGTTATCAAGATACCGTTTATAAAGTTACCGTTTATAAAGATACCGTTTATAAAGAGAGCACTGCCCTATGGCACATCGCCCCGATACCTTAGAGCACGCGCCCCTGGGGCGCGATTCCGCCTACCCAGAGCAGTACGATGCCGGGCTACTGTTTCCCATTCCCCGTGCCGCCAACCGCGCGCCGTTAGGGATTGAAGAGGGCAAGCTACCTTTTGTCGGCGAGGATGAATGGCACGCCTTTGAGGTTTCCTGGCTTAACGCCCGCGGCAAGCCCATCGTGGCCGTGGCCCGTTTTCGCCTTCCGGCGGATTCGCCGAGCCTGATCGAATCCAAATCCTGGAAGCTCTACCTCAACAGCTTTAACCAGACGCGTGTGGAAAGCCGCGAGGCAGTGGTCGAAACATTGACTCGCGACTTGAGCGCGGCTGCCGGTGCCCCGGTAAGCGTTGAGCTACTCGGTGTGGAAGACGCCGAGCTTGCCCCTCAGCCGTTACCCGGCGACTGCCTGGATGAGCTGGACATCGAAGTAAGCGATTACACACCCAGCGCTGCCCATTTAGCGGTAAGCGATGAGGTGGTGGAAGAAACGCTGCACTCGCACCTGCTCAAATCCAACTGCCCGGTGACCGGTCAGCCCGACTGGGGCAGCGTGATGATTCGCTATAAAGGCCCGAAGCTTGATCGCGAAGGGGTGCTGCGCTACCTGATCGGCTATCGCCAGCATCAGGACTTTCACGAGCACTGTGTCGAGCATATCTTCACCGACCTGATGGCGTACGCCAAACCTACCGAGCTTTTGGTACTCGCGCGCTATGTGCGCCGGGGCGGGTTGGATATCAGCCCCTGGCGCGCCACGCCCGGCCTTGCGCCGCCAAGCCCCTTGCGTCTGGCAAGACAGTAAGCGACTGCGCTACAGTAGTGGCTAACTGATTGATAGGATGAAACCAAATGGATGGACTCACGCTTCTTCATAGCCGTAGCTCAATGGGCAAGTTGGTTGAGCCTGCGCCCACTGCCGAGCAGATGGACGCCATTTACCAGGCAGCCCTACGTGCCCCCGACCACAAAGAACTGCGCCCCTGGCGGTTTATTGAGTTCACCGGGGAAGGGCGTACGCGCCTGGGTGAGCTGTTTGCTGAAGCTGAGTTTCAGGAAGACCCCAGTGCCGACGACGACACGCTGAATTCAGCGCGTAAAAAGCCGCTGCGCGCGCCGATGATTATCGCCGTAATCGCCAAGGTAACGCCGGATCTTCCCAAAGTGCCCAAGATGGAGCAGGTGATTTCCGCAGGCTGCGCCGCCCACGGCATCTTGCTGGCGGCCCACGCACAGGAGCTGGGTGCCATGTGGCGTAGCGGCAAGTACGCGTTTGACCCCGTGGTACGCAAAGGGCTTTCCCTGGAAGAAGACGACGAAGTGGTCGCGTTTATCTACCTGGGCAACCTGGGCGGGCGCCACAAGCCGCTGGCCGAACACAATGTGGCTGACTTTGTAGAGCGTTGGGCATAAGGAGGCAACCGCCATGCGACAGCCCGGTGTACCTCATCCACGTTTGCCCCTCCCGGAAGGCCAGGAAGACCTGGGCGCCTTTCAACAGTGGTTAGGCGAGGCAATCCCGATGGTGGGTGCCATGGGGATTGAAAGCATGTCGTTGCATAACCAGTCGCTCACTTGGCAACTAGCCCTGATGCCCAACCTGAACGACAAAGGCACCGGCTTTGGTGGCGCGCTAAGTGCGCAAACCACGCTACAAGGCTGGTGCTGGGTCACGCTGTGGCTGCGTGGGCAGGGGCTCGCACGCGATGTAGTGGTTGCCGAGGCCACGCAGCGCTTCCTGGCCCCGGTAACCGGTGACTATCGCCTGATATGCACGCCAGAAGAGCCTGATGGCGTTGAGCAGCTCACCCAAAAGCTTGCCGAACGGGGTAAAGGGCGCATCGCGCTAACCCAACAGCTCTACTGTGGCGATGCGCTCTGCCTGGAAGCCCATGGCAGCTACGCGGTGTTATCGAGCAGCGATGCTTAGCACCAATGAATAGCGGCAAGCCACTGATTCTGAAAAAGGCTTGCTATTTGGCCGCTTAAACCATAGTATATGCGCCGTTCTGTCGCGAAAGGCACGGCCCAAGTGATTGAACCAAAATGTGGAGAGGTGTCCGAGTGGTCGAAGGAGCACGCCTGGAAAGTGTGTAAGTCGTAAGGCTTCGAGGGTTCGAATCCCTCCCTCTCCGCCAAAATACATGATTAACCCGCCCTTCGAGGCGGGTTTTTCGTTTCTAAGCCCCGCCATTGCTGGTTTTCCTTGTCTCACACCGTATCACCTACTATCATCCAATAACGTCTATTTATGTTGGGTATATAGTTGGGTGTTGGATATGCCGAAAATCGCTAAAGAATTGAGCCCACTTGAGGTTAAGCGCCTGAGCACCCCCGGTTTTCATGCCGTGGGCGGTGTTTCTGGGCTTCACCTTCAAATCAATGATCGTGGTGGCCGCTCTTGGATACTACGCACGAAGGTAGGCAGCAAGCGCCGCGATATCGGCCTTGGTGGTGCCTCGGAAGTTACGCTAAAGGATGCCAGAGAGCGCGCCGTCGAGGTCAAACAACGTATTAAGGTCGAAGGTATAGACCCTGTTCTTGAGAAGAAGAGCAAGCGTGCTGCATTGATTGCTGCCCAAGCTAAGGCGGTCACTTTTGAAGATTGTGCTCGTCGCGTTATCACCAAGAAGCAAGCTGAGGCTGGTAATAGAAAACATGCCAAACAGTGGGAGTCTACGCTTGAGCGCTACGCATACCCGGTACTTGGGAAAATAGCCGTTGGTGATATCGAGCTAGCCCATATTGTGGAGGTGCTGGAGCCGTACTGGTCTACTAAAACGGAAACCATGACCCGGGTGCGCCAGAGGATAGAGGCCGTCTTGGCCTATTCCATCACCCATGGCTACCGTGATACTGCCAATGTGGCGGTCTGGAAAGGCAACCTTGAAACGATCCTGCCAGCACCTACAAAAATAGCGAAAGTGGCGCACCATACCGCGCTGGCCTTTGATGATATGCATGGCTTTATGATCGATCTTCGTAACAGGACCGGCAACGCTGCTAGATGCTTGGAGTTTACGGTTTTAACCGCCACAAGGTCAGGCGAGGCGAGGGGGGCCACTTGGGACGAGATAGACTTGGCTTCCAAGGTTTGGGTTATTCCTGCTGAGAGAATGAAGGCAGGCCAAGAACACCGTGTGCCGCTATCTGACCAGGCTATCAAGTTGTTGGAGACCCAGCCGAGAGATAACCGCTTAGTGTTTCCTGCACCCCGAGGCGGAAAGCTTTCAGATGCCGCTATGAGCGCCTTGCTTAAAAGGATGGGCATTAAGGCTACCGTTCACGGCTTCCGTTCTACCTTCCGCGATTGGGCTGCTGAGCGTACATCAACCCCTAATCAGATTGCCGAGATGGCGTTAGCTCACACTGTAAAAGGCGTAGAAGGTGCTTATCGCCGCGGTGATCTATTAACGAAGCGGGGGCGGCTGATGGGCCAGTGGGCCGACTTCATTGATCAAGAAGTTAATCCAAGCGTAGCGAGCATTAGAGGCCAAGATAAGATAGGGAGAACGACCAATGGATGATGTAATTCACCTACCTTTCCGGGGTTACTTATATCTGGATGAGGCAGTAGAAATTGCCTCGCGGGCTTTGGGAAGAGCAGTTGAAGAGCCAGACATCTTGGGGTTTTGCCTAAATGGAGAGTTAACGGCAAGCGTGAAATTTAAAGGTGAAACAAAAGGGGTCTTATTAAAGGAAGTGGATGAGCAAGATTTGCCTGTCGAAATTAGTAAACCAGGAACGTATTTTTTTCATGACAACCCTTCTTGGGATTCTCTGGATGATGAGGCAAAGCTCGTTAGTGGAGTGAAGTCTCTCTCTCAAATATCCGAGGAAAATCCTGAATTATACGCGGCTATACAGGATGGAACTTATCAAACTAGGCCGATATGGAACGAGAGGTTAGGAGGAACCAAGCGAGGCATAATAAATTCTCGCCCTGTTGAGATAAATCCAGTGCCTATGCGGCTTTTTGGCAATTACGCTGGCAGAGCATGGATAAAATACTTATGGAAGGCTTTGTCTATTAAAGAGCTTGAGACTGAGGATAGGCGTTTTAGCCTTATGATCACGACTGATGAAGGTGTTGTAATTAGTCCTATTGAGAAGCAGGAGCGCCACCCAGCTCTTATGAGGAGGAGCTCTGACTGGGAAAGTGGGGGCGGTTTTAATTACAAACCATCGTATATTCATGCGAGTAATCTGCAAATTGCATTTTTGAACGAAGACTTCAGTCTCTTGCTTCGCAACGTTTTTCACATCAAGGAAAAAGTCGATGTTGAACAAAGCAGCGAAACAAAGGCGCTAGAGGTGCTGGGGCTGTTTATGGAAGCTTTTTCGAAAGAAAAGGGGGGGCGCTTCATAAGTGGAGATAGCCCCAATTTCTCTGCTTTAGCTGAATACCTTGGGGATCACGTTGATGAGGACGTTTATGGTTTTAGAAATAGAAAAATACAAGGTGTGCTGAGCAGTGCATACAAAGAATGGGAGAGAAAGAAGCGCTCCTGACTTGCATTTTTCATTTTGCATTTGCACCACTGACTTAGTCCGATTCTCCACGATACCTCATGCAACCAACAAGCATGAGGTACTACAGGATGAGTCAATCCAGCGAATACGCTACCGTTGCCACCCTGGCAAAGCGCTATGACGTAGGCCCAGCCACTATATGGCGCTGGTCAGCCAATCCAAAGCATCCATTCCCACAGCCAATCAAGCTAGGCCCTAACTGCACACGCTGGCGCATTGAAGATATTGAAGCGTTTGAGGCGCGTTGCAAGGAGGTGGCTTGATGTCCAGCCAAGCCAACGACTCCACTAGTCAACGCATACGCATCTTGGCCCGCTTAAAGCAGGGCCCGGTTACTACTCTTGAGCTATTACAAGAAGAAAACATCCTTCGCCCAGGCGCGCGTATCTGTGAGTTGCGAGAGAAGGGTCACGATATACGAACCCACCTACAGGATGTGATCGATCCATGGGGGCGCAAGCATAGCCGCGTGGCGCTGTATTACCTGCCGACTGGTGCCAATGGCACTAAAGGTGGTGTTTGATGTTGACCATTCTAATGACTAACCGCTATGCTGAGCTTGCTGACGCAAAATCGTCAGCCGGGCGTAGGAACCCGAGTTCACAAAGGCGCAATAGCGCCCACATTGACGGCGCTTTTTTAGTGCCCGTCAGTTATGGCGGCTGTGCGTGGGCAGACTTCGGTCTGGCCGGTTTCCTTTGTGACCGGTTTCCTACCCCGCGTACGGTCGCCACCCAATCCCGTAGGAAGGATCGTGGCGACTCCAATCACAAAGGAGTCTTGCTCATGGCCAAGTTACGCCTATTCCCTACCCGCAACCCCGCCGAAAAAGCCGCCGCACACCGTGCAATGGCTAAAGCTGCCTTGTTTGCTGATACCAGCGCCAGTACCCGCCTTAAGCGTTACAACCATCACATCGAAAAAGCTCGCCATCTTGAAGCCGCTGTTAGCGGTCTGGAGGTGTGCTCATGAATACTGCAAAACGTCATATTGACGCCCTGGAAAGCCGCATCGGTTTAATGGCCACCCTTGCCAACATTATCAGCATTGACAGGACGCGTAATGGTAACGAAGGCGAAGCGCCTATTCTCAACGACTGCCATTACAGCTCGCTAATAGAGGCCATCGAGATAGTGGCCGAGAGCTGCTATGGAGAGCTTGGCCAGCTTGATGAAAAGATTGAAGGGGAGGCCCAGCCATGAGCCTATTTAAGATTACCTTCGCTCGCTCTGGTCAAGACACCGTCGTTAAGGCTACCGATTGGCGTGATGCTGCGCGCCAGACTGGCCATAGTGACGCTTGCTATATCACTCACCACGAAAAGGCCGCTGTTCCGGTGGCTGCTTGGATTGACGCCGATATACCGCATGGCATAGGTGCTCATACCGTAGAGAGCGCACTGGCTGGCGTTATTGCCTACCTGGATTCTTTGGAGGTGGCCCAATGATGCCCGTAGCCATTAATTGCGACCTACGCACCCGTGTCATCCGTTTTCACTTCACCAACCCGGATCGCTTTTTAACAGCCGAGCAGGCGCTTGCTAGCGGTTTAGTCAATTGCCTTGAGTTCAAGGCGATTCAGCGCGAAGCCCAGGCATTTAGCAAGGAAACAGGTCTATGACACCTCAAGATCAAACCTACCTGCTGAAAGCCGCCCTTACGGGTGACGTTCGCCAGATGGAGCAGGCATCCAAAATCCTTGCAGGCGTGGCAATGCTGCTGAACGACCATGACCTTGACGGCCTGAAACGTGAGGCACTGATTGAAACGCTGTGGCTGCTATCCAGCACCTTCGAGGAGCGCCGTAGCTGGCTGGAGCAGGAGGGCTATGTATGCAGCGAGCAATAAAAACGCCCGACCGAAGCCGAGCGCAAAAGAATACTGTTCAAGCCAATAATAGCATCCGCGCTGACGTTCACACCATGCTGAATCGGCTCGACAAGGTAAAGGAAAACGGGCCGGGCCGCTGGCTGGCATGTTGCCCTGCACACAAGGACCGCTCGCCTAGCTTGGCGGTGCGTGAAACCTCAGACGGCACCATCCTGATGAAGTGCTTTGCAGGATGCCCAACGGGGGATGTGCTGGCCGCCATTGGCTTGGAGCTTAAAGACCTGTTCCCTGAGCGTGACAACGACGCATACAGCAAGAGCAAGCGCCCTGGTGAACGCTGGGTTCCCCGTGACGTACTGGCAGCGGTGGCCCGTGAAGCCTTGATAGCGCTATTAGCGGCTGAGGCTGTGAGTAGCGGGACGCTGTTATCTGACGTTGACCGCAACCGTCTAGCGGTGGCCGCTGGTCGTTTGAGGGCTGCCGCAAAGGAGGTGGGCGCTCATGTCTAACACGGCTGAAAATTGGCTAGATCAACGGATTGATAAGGTAGCGCCTCCAAGGCCGTTACCGGAAAGTCTGCCTGAAGTGCCTGCCTTTAATCTGGAAATGCTGCCAGAGGAGATACGCGACTATGTGCTAGATGTTGCCCAGCGTATCCAGTGCCCGCCTGAATATTGCGCGGTATCGGCGCTAGCCCTGCTGGCTGGCCTGGTAGGCCATAAAGTACGGATGCGTCCAAAGCAGCACGATGATTGGGAAATTGTCATTGTGCTGTGGGCAGTGCTGGTGGGCGACCCTTCGGCAATGAAAACCCCGGCAATCAAGGCAATGCGCTTTGCTGTTGATGCTATTGAGGCAGAGGCAAGGCGAGAGCATGAGAAGGCTGTTAAAGAGTATAAGCAGGAAATAGAGCTATTCGATGTGGCCAAAGCTGCTGTGAAGAAGAAGGCCAAGGATCAGGCCGCCAAAGGCGATATGGATGCAGCCAAGGAAACCTTGGGCAGCATAAAGGAACCCGCGCCGCCTGAGCCTGCTGAGCGCTACATTCTGAACGATGCGACGGTTGAGAAAGCTGGCGAGCTCATGAACCAGTTTGACCACCACTTGACCATCTTGCGGGATGAATTGGCGGGCCTGCTGGCAAAGCTGCAGCAGGAGGAGAACGCCGCTGAACGTGCTTTTTACCTTGAGTGCTTCAATGGTGACTCCCGGTTTACCTATGACCGCATAGGACGCGGAACCATCGCTATTGAACGCTGCGCCTTAAACATCATTGGCGGCATTCAGCCGAGCAAGTTAGCCCCTATTGTTCGTGGTGCCAAGGGGACGGTTAATGATGGCTTGATACAGCGTTTCCAGCTGGCTGTTTGGCCAGACGGCAAGCCTTCATGGAAGTGGATCGACCGAAAACCTGACCCTAAAGCCAAGGAGCGCTTTTCACAGGTGTTTTATCGCCTGCACTCGCTGGAATTGGGTACTGATGATGATGGAGACCCACCTGCTTGGCGCTTCACCGCTGATGCTCAAGAGCTGTTCATCGAGTGGATGACAGAAATCAATGTCGAATGCCGTTCCGGAAACCTTTCTCCATTGATAGCTGAACACCTGCTGAAAATGCCTAAAACGGTAGGTAGCTTGGCGCTGCTTTTCGCGGTGATAGATGGCGAGCAAGACAGCGTGGGTAAGACCTCTACCGCCCGCGCCCTTGAGTGGGCCGACTTCCTGCGCGCCCATGCAGAGCGCTTGTACAGTGCTGCCACCAACAGCGGCATTCAGGGCGCCAAGTTGATTTTGAAGCGCCGCCAGAAGCTGCCTAACCCGTTCAAGGTTAAGCAGGTAAAACAACGTGGCTGGCAAGGCCTGGACACAACCGAAGCCGTGCAAGGAGCGCTGGACGTGCTTGTTGAGCATGGATATCTGACTGAATTGGAGGTGCCGACAACCGGAAGGCCGCGCATCGACTTCTATTGGCATCAGGAGTATGTGCCGACTCAGGAGGCCGAGTAATGGGACGCTGGCTTGAAAAAATAGAAAAAGGGGGTGGTGACACCCCCTCTAAACCAACCAAAAGCCCTTTAGGAGGTTTAGAGGGGGGAGTGGGTGGGCCTTATTTAGAAAAAAGCGCGGATGTAGGCCCGTTAACGTCTACTGATTGGCTGGCGTGGATCGCCGAACGCTGCCCCCTGGTGCCGGAAGATAGCCGCCATGTGGCTGCTGCTCTTATACGCCTTCACCCACGAATGCAGCAACGGCTTGCCGAGCGGTACGTAGAGGAGTGGCGCACCGCTGCCAGCGATGAAACCGCTTATCACAAGCGAGATAACGTTGGGCGACGTGCGGCCAATCTATTTATTACTCGCTTAAAAAGAGAATACGAATAATAGAGGGCTATCACCCCCTCTAAACCACCATAAAGCTCTATACGATATATGGCGGACAGTAAGTCCTCTACTGTTAGATTTATATCAATGTCTTATGTTTTGTTTTTGCAAGTTACCAACAAAATACCCAACATAAACTATGTTTTTACCGGCTTTTATGTTCTATGATGACTGTATGTAAAAACAGCACTGGTGGATCAGATGACACGTCCTAAAGGTACGCCAAACGCGAGGCCTTCTAAGCCAGAAATCGAAAGCTATTTTCGGCTATTAAGAAGCGCGGCTCAAAAAGGTGATGTTAACGCCGCGGCCAAACTAATCGAGCTATCTCAACAACCGAGGGCAGCACAATGAAAGGAATGAACGCGGCAGAAATCAGAAGCCGGCTAGCGGAAATCAACAACGAGCAAGCGGCCTTTGATAGCCGAGACTTTGACGCCGAGCTTAGCCAGGTGATTGTTAATGGCGGCAACGTTGACGCCTTGGAGGAGCAGCATTTACAGGCCGAGCGCCTGGCTCGCCGCTTACGGGTAGAGCGTCAGGCGTTAGAAGGTGCGTTGCCGGACACTATGGCCAAGGAAGCCGCCCAGGCAGTAATCGACTTAGTTGAGCAGCACGACCAGCTCCGGGTAAAGCACCATAAAAAGGCGGATGAGATTGTAGCCGCCATCACCCAGCTCGAGCCTTTAGTGGAAGAGCTTTTCCAGCTTTCGGCTCAGATGCGCAACACAGCCTTTTCGATAGACGGGAAGGTTGGCGATCTGGAAAGAAAGACCGGCCAGAACGTAGATATTCCAGCCCTTCAATACCCGCAACACGCCCCGCTTATCGAGAAAAAAGAGTTTCTTGGCAAGCTTTCAAGCCGCCTTACCTATTCGAACGTTTCTCGATACGACCGAGGAATGCCCAGCAAACTGACCTACAAGCCCGCTGACGCGGCTTAACCAACGAGGCTATCGATATGGCAAGCCATTTTGCTACAAACGTCCCCGGCACCAATCCCACGCGGTGGAGCGGCAATGCTCCAACCAACCAAGGTGGTGAGCTGACCGAGCAGGAGCTTAAGGAAGTGATCCAAGACCACTTAGTTAAGCCGTTACAGACCCAAATAAAATCACTTCAGCTAACCGTCGACGCGGCGGCCGAAGCACAGAAAAGGCTTCGCGCAGATATTGCCGAGGTCGAGGCTGACCAGAAGGCGCGCGGGATCTATCGAGAGCCGCAAACGACCGTGGTTAACCAGCATCAATACAGAGGTCCTCAAGACACGCTGCCTGATTAACCCAACGGTCTGAACAGGAGGAAGGGGCAATGAAGGCACAGGCAAAGCCAGTAGAGCTTGATCAGGCCGTACAGATGGTTGAGTTCTTCGCAGACGCCGGCATGGCCAAAGACCCGCTATTTCGAACCCTGGTTATAGCAGCCAGGGCGGGGCTTGATTACGAGCTACAGCAGCAGCGTTTTAGCAGGAAGGCTTGCCGATCCCTGCTGGCAAGGTTGAATGCGGCCGAAGCTCATACGAATAGTATTCACTGAGGGTAATTTATGAGCGTAAACGTCGGCCGCCTGTATTACACCGTGGATGCCCAAACAGAGGGGCTTTTAAAGGCTGAGCAAGAGATCGACCGATCTATTCAAAAAATTGAGCGCGAGTTCGACGGTGCAGCGAATTCCACGGATAAATTCGGCCGCCAGATGACCCAGCTCAAGCCGATCACCAAGGGAGTTAAGCAGGAAACTGACCGCCTTGGCAGCTCGCTTAATGGTGTGAAACGATTCGCCGGTATAGCCGCCGCAGCTTTAGCAACAGTTGGTATTGGCGCATCTCTTCAAGCTGCTGTTAATCAGGTTGCCGATTTTCAAACCGCCATGAATGGCCTAGCTGCCGTCTCTCGCGCTACTGAATCACAAATGGCTGATCTTGAGAAGCAAGCTCGATCACTCGGGGCCACGTCACAATTCAGCGCTCAACAGGCGGCAGAGGCGCAGCGCTTTCTTGCCCAGGCGGGCTTTCAGGTCAACGAAATACTGGCATCCACGCCGGGTATATTGCAGCTTGCTACGGCTGGCAGTCTTGATCTTGCCAGCGCCGCCGACATCGCATCTAACGTGCTGGGCGGCATGCGGCTTGAGGTTGGCCAGCTTGGCCGTGTTAATGACGTACTGGCTGCTACTGCATCGCGGTCAAACACCACGATTGAGCAATTAGGACAAGCGCTTTCATTTGCCGCACCCTTCGCTGCCAGTGCTGGTATATCAATTGAGGAGGCCGCAGCATCTATTGGCAATATGTCAGATGCGGGCATCCAGGCTAGCCGAGCGGGTACAGGTCTAGTCGGCGTGATTCGTCAGCTATCAAACGTCACCAGCGGCGGCGAGGATATTCTCGATAAATACGGCCTCAGCATCGCTGACGTAAACATTGAGGCGCGTGGACTAGGTCCAGTTCTTGAAACGCTAAGGGGTGCGAACCTAAGCACGGCTGACGCTATCGCCCTGTTTGGCTCTGAAGCGGGCGCCGCTGCCCAGGTTCTGGTAAATGACTACAAAGGCGCTATCACTGATGCAGCTGGTGAAGCTGAACGCATGGCTGGCATTATTGAGCAAGGGTTAGGGCCTGCGATGAAGTCGCTTAGCTCTGCCATCGCTGAATCAATATTGCAGCTAGGCGATAGCGGGCTAGCGGGCGGCCTTGAAAACGTCATCAAAACTGCGACTGGCGTTATCAGTGTATGGAACGGCATGGGCGACGCATGGGCGGAGGCAAATGACGTTGGTGAAGAGTCTCTTCGCGTTGTTGAGGGGCTTGCGGCAGCTATACAGGTAATGTCAGCCGCAGCCGGTGCGCGTGCCGTACAGGCTATCGGCGGGCTGGTGGCGGCCAAAGCGGGGTGGACGGCAGGAACGCTGACGCTGACCGGGGCGCTGGCTGGGCTCCGGACCGTGTTAATGACGCTGTTTGGGCCGGTAGGCCTTGTTGTTGGTGCAGCTACTGCAATTTACACGTTCCGCGATGAGCTTGGCTTGGTTCAAAGAGAAGCAAATCAAACTCGCCTAGATATTCACGGATTGGCGGGAGCCTTCCGAGAGCTTGAGGCATCGCAGCGACTGCTTACGAATTCAGCGCTGGCTGGAAACCTGGCTGTTCAGAGAGCGGCGGCGGCAGAGCTTAAGGGAGAGATAGAGTCAATATCCTCTCTGATCGAAAACAGTGGCCAGCTCACGCCCCAGGGCGGTGCAATGGAAATTGCATCGGCCGAGGACCTGGCTAGGGCGCGAGAGCTGCAACGAGAATTAACGTCAATCAATGTAAGCATTGAGGATGGCGAAAAGCTACTGCATGAATATAACGACATCATGGTGGAGTTGTCGCAAACACGGCCAGACATCACCCCGCCAGGACGAACGGAATCAGGCGGTACTGGTGCAGACGAAAAAGCCAAGCGAGAGACTGAGCGCCTAAAGCAGGAAATGGATCGTCGCCGCCAGGCGGTGGTTTCCTCACTACAGACCGAAAGCGAAGCCGCCTTCTCTGAATATCAGCGCCGGAACGTTGAGATTCAGTCGCTTTTTGAAGAAGGCAGCGCGCAGCAGCGTGACTTACTTAGCCGCAATAATGAAAGTTACCTGCAAAAATTGCAGGAGCTTAATGCCCGCGAAAAAGAAGAAGCACTTCGCCATCAAGAGGAGATGGCCCAGCAGCGCAAAGAGGATTACGCAAAACGCCTCCAGGAAATCACTGGCTTTAGCGAGCAAGCGGTGCAAAAGCTGCTTGAGATTCAGACTAACGCAGGCGACCCCATGGCTGCCCTAACCCGCAACCTAGGCGATGCGTTTGTCAATCTTGATGACACTATTGCCAGCGCGTTTATGAACGGTATGCAGAACGCTGAGGGTATGAACGACATCCTTAAAAGCGTAGGCCAGACAGTGGCGGGGTCATTGCTCCAATCGTTCATCAAGCTTGGCGTGCAGATGCTTATTAATGCCGCTATGGGGCAGACAATGCAGACGGCCGCTACTAGCGCTGCTGTCACAGGGGGAGCAACCGCCCTTGCTGCATGGCAGCCCGCTGCTATCGCTGCCTCAATCGCCACCTTCGGCGCTGCTGCCGGCATAGGCTCTGGAGCATACGTTGCATCTCAAGCCGTGGGCGTGGGCACTGGCTTCATGTCGCAAATCGCCGCAACTGGCTATGCATCCGGTGGATACACCGGCTCCGGGTCACGTAATGAACCCGCGGGGATTGTTCACCGTGGCGAGTACGTCATGCCGAAAAACGTTGTTGACCAGCCAGGCATGCGTAGCCACCTAGAGGGACTGAAATCAGGGCAACGCTATCTATCAATGGGTAATAGTGGCAGCGGAGCATCACCAGGCTCTGGTGGAAGCAATATTCAAATCCACATCCATAACGAAGGCAAAGATATGGAGGTCGACCGCACTGAGAGTCGAACAGGGGCCGGCGGCCTGAGAGAAATGCATGTATTCGTCCGGAATTCATTTAAAGGGATGATGAAAGATGGCTCGATCGATAAAGATATGAATCTTAATTATGGAATCAACAGAAGAGGGCGCTAGCGTCCAGATTGATCAGCCCTGCTTTTGCAGGGCCCTAAGTTTCTATGTTGGGCATCAACCCATTTGAATTTGAGGTGTGACGTGAATGACAACGTTGTATCGATTGAAAATATTCTGAAATACAAGCGCGATAAAGAGGCGTTTCTTAAGCAGTATCCCGACCTCCATAAATGGTGCCTCGAAGCAGTGGAGGAAATGATTATAAATGGCGAGATGGATGAAATG
Organism: Halomonas sp. AOP43-A1-21; assembly: GCF_052376775.1. Classification (NCBI taxonomy): domain Bacteria; kingdom Pseudomonadati; phylum Pseudomonadota; class Gammaproteobacteria; order Oceanospirillales; family Halomonadaceae; genus Halomonas; species Halomonas sp. AOP43-A1-21. Next base: position 84,007 of record NZ_JBQSWC010000020.1, read on the forward strand.
TTGGCACGCCATGGGTTTGTGAGGGTTTACAGGTAAATGGCAGGCGAAAACCGATCATAGAGGCGTGGCGATAAGCGTGATCGCCATTGATCTGAACAGTGAGAGAACAGTAGCAGATGGCATACAAAGCAGGTGAAAGCGGCAACCCAGCAGGGCGCCCAAAAGGCAGGCCGGACGCCCGTACACGCTGGCGTAAGGCGATTACTTCAACGATGGTTGGCACCGTCTCTACTAACGGTAATGCCCAGCCCGGAGGCCGCCTGCATGGCGGCAATGTCACGACAGGCAATGCCTATCGTATCGCCGAGGACGGGAAGCGCGAGCTAATGATTCAAAGCACGCAGCAATATTTGTTACCAGGCAGAAGCGGAAAGGCTACGTCTAATGGTGACATGAGCGGCACGGGTAGCGGCATAGGCGGCGGTATATCGATTCATATTCACAACGAAGGTAAGGAACTGGAATTTTCGAGCTCAGAAAGCCGGATGGGTGCTGGTGGCATGAGAGAAATGCATGTTTATGTGAAAAATGCCGTAAAGGGCATGCTTGGAGACGGTTCGCTTGATAAGCCATTAGCTAATAATTTCGGAATTAACCGGAGGGGGCGCTAATGCCTGGCCGGGATAATACATACCGATGGTATTCGAAGGATCAGAAATTGAACTAATGACCCGCGATGGCGAGGTTTGGGCAAGGGGTGCGCAAATTGCTCATGCCTTTGCCATCACCGTGCAGAAGGTTTTTTTTGCAAGTTAGCCAATGGATTTAGGTCGCCATGCAAAAGCAAAAGGATGCGGTCGAGGGGTATCGTTCAATAGCAGCCAGTAGTCTCAAAAGGTCTGGCGTGCTTACTCGTGGATATTCTTGCGATTGGCAATGGACAAATCGGAACGGTGAGCGCGTTGCCGCCATATCGCTACATTGCATTGATCCCAGTAACGTACAGTTTTCTTATAACTGTGATGGCAAACCATACGACTACACGGTTCAGATAGAGTGGCTGCCTTGCCATATGGGTGGAGAGCGGGCCATGTTCCTTTGCCCTGTCTGCAATAAGCGCTGCGCAAAGCTACTGGCGAGTAGTGTATTCGCCTGCCGGGCATGCGTTGGCGTCAATTACGCCTCTCAGCAGCGGGCAAAGCGAGATGCTGCT
>NZ_JBQSWC010000021.1:0-81158 GCF_052376775.1 Halomonas sp. AOP43-A1-21
GAACGAACTGGTCTTTTTTATCAATAACGTGGTGATTGCCGGTAGCGTTACCGGCTCGATTTATGCCATTGGCGCCATCGGGGTAACGCTGATTTTCAGCATTATGCGCTTTGCCCATTTTGCGCATGCCGACATGATGACTTTCGGCGCATTTATGGTACTGCTGCTGACCACGCTCTTCCCCGCCGCCGGGGCGAGTATCGGTGTCCCTACCGCGCTTATCATGCTTCCTTTAGCCATGGTGCTAACCGCCGCGCTGGCGGTGGGGATCGATAAGGCGTTTTACAAACCGCTACGCGCGCATGGTGTTAAGCCCATCGTGCTGGTGATTGGCTCATTGGGGGTCACCCTGATGCTGCAAGGGCTTATCCGGCTGTTTTCAGGCACCGGCGGCCAGAGCCTGTATGTGGATGACCGTAAGGAAATCTTCCGCTTGGCGCTGCCCTTTGAAGGCGTTCGCGCGCCGATCGTGATTACCGAACCGCAGCTGTATCTTTTCGTGATCACACTGGTTGCCGTGGTGGCTCTGCATATATTTCTTAACCGTTCGCGGTTGGGCAAAGCCATGCGGGCGATGTCGGATAACCCCGAGCTTGCCCAGGCCTCGGGTATCAACACCAACACCATCGTAGCGGTCACCTGGGTGATTGCGGGCGGTTTAGCCGCGATTGCGGGCACACTGCTCTCACTGGATGTAACCTTCAAGCCCGACCTGAGCTTCTTCCTGCTGCTGCCGATCTTTGCCGCCGCGATTGTCGGCGGGGTCGGCCATCCCTACGGCGCTATCGCGGGTGGCTTTGTGGTGGGCTTTGCCGAAACCCTGGCGGTGTTTAACTGGAACGTATTGCTGCGCCCCTTCCGCGACAGCCTGCCCGCTTGGCTGGAGCTGCCTTCCAATTTGGCCTTCGTGGGTACCGAGTACAAGATTGTGGTGCCGTTTTTCATTCTGGTGGCCATTCTGGTGTGGCGTCCTACCGGCCTCTTTAAAGGCAAGGTGATCTAATGAGCAATTCAACAGAAACCCGCGATCCAACCTATACGCCGCGTGACGCCACGCCTACACGGCGTTTTCCCGTACGCGAAATCGTACTTTTTGGTGCGCTCTTGGCCGCCATTCTGGCGGTTTATGCCTTGATGGGTGCGGCCTACAGCACGCGCATGCTGGTAGAGGCCGCCTGCTACGCCATTCTGGCGCTGGGCCTGACCATTCAATGGGGTTACGCCGGGCAGTTCAATGCCGGGGTGATGGGGTTTGTCGCCCTCGGCGGCTTTTGCGCCATGCTGTTCAGCGTGCCGGTCAACGATGCCTTCTGGGGCACAGAGCTTCCTGGTGAGCTTGGCCGCGTGCTGCTCTACGGCGTGGCTGCCACCTTTTTAGTGGTAGGCGCCAGCCGGCTTGACCGCCTGGGCGTGCCCAAAAAGCTGCGCACCTTGATTACCGTGGTGCTGGCGCTTGTGCTGTATCTGATGATTATCAGCCAGCTGCGTGAAGTGACCAGCCAGATCCAGTCCCAGGCCGGGTTTGTGGGCGGTTTTGGCCTGCCGGCCTGGGTAGGTTGGATCATGGGTGGCGCGCTGGCCGGCGGGGTGGGCTATTTTATCGGCCACGTATGTCTGGGGCTACGCAGTGACTATCTGGCGATTGCCACGCTGGGCATTGCCGAAATCATCAAGGCATTTTTGAAAAACTCCGACTGGCTGACCCGCGGTACCGCTACCGTGTCGCCGCTGCCCTGGCCCACGCCCGGCCCAGCAGAGATCGGCTTTACCCTTTCCCGCGCGGTGTACCTTTCGTTCACGGCGGTGGTGATTGCGGTGATCTTCTTTCTGCTTCACCGCGCCTATCACGCCCCCTGGGGGCGGATGATCCGGGCGATTCGCGATAACGAAGTGTCTGCGGCGGCCATGGGTAAGGATATCAACAAGCGGCGCCTGGAAATCTTTGTGCTGGGCTGCATTTTAATGGGCCTAGGCGGCGGTATGCTAGGCACCTTCAATAGCCTGTTCGACCCGCAGGGCTATTTGCCGCTCAACCACACTTTCTTGGTCTTGGTCATGGTGATACTGGGTGGCCCCGGCAATAACCTGGGGACCATTTTCGGTGCCGTGGCGGTGTATATCATTTGGATCATGTCAGAGCCTTTAGCGTTATTTTTAATGCAGCTGGCCGTAAGCTTTGGCGAAGGTGTATTTGGCTGGGACGCGCCGAGCAACCTGGATAGCCGGGCGCTGCAGGCTCGGGTATTGGTCATCGGCATGCTAATCACACTGGTGCTGCGGTTTGCGCCTAAGGGACTATTACCTGAAAAGATCGCCCATCACAGTTAATACCCAACGCACTAAAAAGCCCCAGTCCTTGACCGGGGCTTTCTGGTTTTAAATAGCGTGTTTCTGCGTCAGATGTCCTTACAGGTCAACCTGCCCCTTGCTAGTAAAGGTGCCGTTTTCGACCGCCATTTCTACAACTACACCAGGCACATCGCCATTTTCATCAAAATCGTGAGAGCCGGAGGCGCCTTCGTAGTTGATCTCGGTGCCAGCGGCAATCAGCTCGACTGCTTTCTCCCACTCGCCGGGCAGGATCACCTCGCCTGGGGCGCTGGAAACGCTGCGCAGCGCATCGACCAGGCCTTCACGCTCAGCGCTGCCGTTCTGTTCAATAGCCAGCGCCAGTAGGAAGGCGGCGTCATATGCCTGGGCAGCAAAGACTGCACTTGGATCGAAGCCTGCGGTTTCAGCAGCGTCGGTGAAAATCGGCGTGCCGGGAAGATCCGGGCTACCCGGGCGGGTGGCGATCATGCCGTCGAGCACATCAGCGCCGATAGCCTCAATCAGGCTGTCGCCTACCATGCCGTCAGCGCCTACATATTGGGTAAACATACCGCTTTCATAGGCCTGTCGGAGCACCGTCTGTCCCGAGGTGTCGGCATAGGCCAGCACGACCAGCGTATCGACACCGCTTGCCGAAAGCGAACCAAGCTCCGAGCGGTAATCGGCACGGCTATCTTCATGGGCAAGATTTTCGGCCACTTCGCCGCCGCCCGCTTCAAAGGCCGCGCTAAACGCGTCGGAAAGGCCGCGGCCGTAGTCGTTATTGACGAAGGTCACGACGACAGCATCAATTCCCTTGTCCAGCAGCAGCTTGGCGAGTATTTCCCCCTGGAAAGCATCCGAGGGTACGGTACGAAATACCAGATCGTTGTCATCAAGCTCGGTGACGGCAGGCGCTGTAGAAGCAGGCGAGACCATGACCACGCCACCAGGGATGGCTGCGTTGTTGGCCGCCGCAATGGTTGCCCCGGTACACAGCGCGCCGACAATCGCGGTCACCTGTTCAGAGTTAACCATGCGGTCAGCGGCGTTGGAGGCCGCTGAGGCGTCGGAACAGGTCGTATCGCCTGAAGGCATGACCAGCGTTTGACCATCCAGGATCCCGCCCTGTTCGTTTACTTGTTGAACGGCAAGCTTCGCGCCTTCAAAGATAGGTGGCGTAAGACTTTCAATTCCCCCGGTAAAACCACCCAAGAAGCCAATTTTGACCTCCTGCGCCTGAGCCATCCCAGTCAAAGCAAGTGAAGAGGCCGCCACGGCGGTGGCTAATGCGCGTTTATTGATCATATTGTTCGTCGCTCCCAGTAAGGTAAACATTTTCGCGCTAAAGCACGAAAACTCCCTTTAATCTGGAACCACTGCGCGAAAAACACAAGCACCGTTTTCTAACGTTTCTTTGATGCAAGGTTACAGCCAACGCTCCAATCGGAGCGTATGGCTCAGCCAGGCATTAAAATGCTGCCATGTGCTGCCGGGCTCTTCGGTAAGCACCTGAGGTTCGCCGCGATGCTCAAGTTCCCAGTTCAGAATATTGTTGTCATCCAGCACCACACGGTAGCTAATCGCCGGATCCCGACCAACGTTCACCAGCGTGTCAAAAGCCTCCATCAAGGTATCGCTGCTCACCAGCACGCCCACTTCGGTATTCCACAGCACCGAGCGTGGGTCGACATTGAAGGAGCCGACAAACAGCTGATCATCAAAGCTAATGGCCTTAATGTGCAACGCGGAGGCTGAGGCACCGGGAACGCGCATTTCGTTATCATCGGTTGAGCCATTAGCTTCCTGCTCAGGGCGCAATTCATACAGCGTTACACCATGCTCCAGCAGCGTCTTGCGCCAGGGAGCATAAGCACCATGCACAACCGCTGCATCGGTGGATTCCAGTGAATTGGTAATAATCTCGACCTGAACGCCTTGGTCTGCCAGCGCCGTTAATCGCGCAACGCCACGCTCCGTGGGTACAAAATAGGCGGAAATCAGGATTAGTCGTTCTTTAAGCTGAGTATTAGCCGTTAGATCGCCAAGGAGAGTGTCTTTCCAATCAGGAGCGCCGCTTTGGGTAAGTTTGCCCGGTGCATCCCACAGCGCCAGCCCTTCGCCCCAGTGCAGCTCTTCCCAGGGCGGCGTATTGTACGACTGCTGGCGCAGCTCAGAGAAGTACGCCGAGTCGGCATTATCGTCCAGCCACGCGTTGAGTTCGGCCTGCAGCGCCTGCCAGGCATTCGCCGACACCTGATGATAGCGCTCGATGGGCTGGGCCAATCCATGATTCCAGTAAAGGTCAAAGCTTTGCGATAGCGTCGGTACAACCTCGCCAATCGCCACCAGATCAAGGTCGGCGAAATTACGTGAATCGTTGGCGTCGAAATACTCATCCCCCAGATTACGTCCGCCGACAATCGCCACGCTGTTGTCAGCGATCCAAAGTTTGTTATGCATGCGCCGGTGTTGCTGCGCCGGGTTGGCCACCGAGGCTAAAACACGCGTCACCAAGTGCCCCCTGCCCACTGACACCGGGTTATAGACCCGCACGTAAATCCCTGGATGGCTCGCCAGAGCCGCCAGGCGTTCGCCCTGGCCCACCGCGCCCATATCATCCACCAACAGCCTGACGCGCACGCCCTCTTCCGCCGCCGTTAATAAGCGCGAGAAAACCAGGTTAGTGGTTTGTCCTTCGCCCAGCAGGTAGGTTTGAATATCCAGTTCTCGCTGAGCCTGCTTGATCAGCCCGGCCCGCACCCCGAACGCTTCCTGTCCGTTAGCCAGTAATCCAAAGCCATCGGGATCGGTTTGCTCAGCCAGGGCCTGCTGTGCCTGCCCACCGAGCCAGGTTTGCCGGGCGTCATCCAGCGCCAGCGCGCTATGGTGCTCACGTACTACCGACTGAGCACAGCCGGCAAGCACCACACACAGAGCAATCGAGGCCAGCCATCGTTTACCCATGGTCGTTATCGCCCAGCCGCTCTGCGTGCTGTTTGCGCAAACGGTTACGGCGATACACACGCACCAGGGCAATCGCTAAGGCAGTGGCGAGCATTAAACCAAGCGCTAGCCCCTGCCATGGGCGCGCTGCGTCGCCCAGCAGAGTTTCCAACGTGATAATAGCGATCAGGCCCAACGCCTGAGAACCAATGGCCAGCGCGCGCAGCACATCAAAGGCTGGTTGAGGCATAGACAAACTCCGTAATTTACAGCTCACGTGATATGGTCACGTAGTGTACCTGCTTATCGGGAAGACCATGAACGCCATTGCCCTTGGGCCATTATTGATTTCATTACCCAGGCTATACGCCATTGGCTGCGCACTGCTGGTATTGCTGGCCGCGCGTTACTTACTGCGCTTGCCACCGCCGCTCTTGCAGCGCTGGTTCACCGGGCTGATCTTTACCTGGTTGATCGGGGCGCGTATAGCGCATATTACGCTTCATCTGGAAAGCTACAGCGCCGTCCCGCTTGATGCGCTTAAAGTCTGGCAACCGGGCTACCACGGCATTGGTGGGCTGTTAACCGGCCTGCTATGGACGGCCTGGACGCTTCGCAAGCGGCTATCAGCGCTACTCGGCGGCACCGCCATTCTTCTCGGCGCCTCTGGCCTGTGGCTGATTCTGGTATCCCTATCACCCTTGGGTAGCTCATCGGGGGTAAGCCAATTACCCGAGGTCAGCCTGGAAAACGTTGACGGCGAGGACGTTTACCTGCCGTCGCTGGCAGACGGCAGTAACCGCATCATCGTTAATTTATGGGCCACCTGGTGCCCGCCTTGCCGACGCGAGATGCCGTTACTCGAAGAAGCCGCTCAGCGCGAGGGGGTTAACGTGGCGGTGATTAACCAGGGCGAGGATTTATTGCCCATCGTGCGTTATTTGGACGCACAGTCGCTGAATTTCACCTATGCGTTACGCGACCCCGGTCAAACGCTAATGACCTTGTTGGAAGCGCCTGGACTGCCCACCACAGTGCTTTTTGACGGCCAGGGCAATACGCTGGACATCCACGTTGGCGAGCTTACTCGTGCCCACCTTGAACGCTGGCTGGAAGATTGACGCCAATACACCTTAATCCCCCGGCGCCTTTGCGTTAGAATCCCCCGCCCTACTGCTGTCGATGGTGCGCCCTCGGCAGCGTAAGACCCGTTTTTGTAGACTTCCCCGAGGCATCATGAGCGATTTTTCTCCCGGCCAGCGCTGGATTAGCGACGGCGAAGCTGAGCTTGGACTCGGCACCGTGCTTAACTGCGACGCCCGTAGCGTTACCATTTTGTTCAGTGCCAGCCAGGAAACCCGTACGTATAACACGCGCCAAGCGCCTCTGACCCGCGTGATGTTTGGCAGCGGCGACCGGGTGCTCTCAGCCGACGGCTGGCAGATGATCGTTGATGACAGTAAAGAGTCCCACGGTCTGATTACCTATATCGGCGAGGATAGTGAAGGCGCGCTCCGCGAGCTGCCTGAAGCCAAGCTTGCCGACACCATGCAGTTTGATCAGGCCCGCGACCGCCTGCTGACAGGCCAGGTGGACCGCAACGACTGGTTTGACCTGCGCTTTCGCACCCTGCACCACTTTCAGCGTATCGAACAGCATAGCGCGCTGGGATTTGCCGGGCCGCGCATCGATTTGATTCCGCACCAGCTGTATATCGCTGATGAAGTGGCTAACCGTCACGCGCCTCGGGTTTTGCTTGCCGACGAAGTGGGTCTGGGCAAAACCATTGAAGCTGGGCTGATTCTGCACCGCCTGCTATTGACGGGCCGTATTGAGCGGGCACTGATTTTGGTGCCTGACAGCCTGACGCACCAGTGGCTGGTAGAGCTTCTGCGCCGCTTCTCGCTGAACGTCAGCCTGCTTGACGAGCACCAGAGTCAGGCCCACGGCAGCGCCAATCCGTTTGAGAGCGCCCAACTGGTGCTGGCAAGCCAGGGCTGGTTGTTTGCCAATATCCATCGCCAGGACCAGGCGCTGGCCAGCCGGTTTGATCTGCTGGTCGTCGACGAGGCCCACCACCTTGATTGGAGTGCTGAGGGCAGCGGCCCAGGCTATCAGTGCGTAGAGCAGCTCGCCGCTGAGATTCCCGGCTTACTGCTGCTAACCGCCACGCCTGAGCAGATGGGCATTGAAAGTCACTTTGCCCGCCTGCGCCTGCTGGACGCCGAACGTTACCACGACCTGGAACGCTTCAAAGACGAAGAACGCCACTACAGCGCTGTCGCCAGCGCCATCGACGCTTTAGATGAACTGCCCGCCACGCCGGACGCCCGAGCCCGGGTAGATGCCGTGGCCGACGACCGCGACAGCCAAGCGCTATTGGCAACGCTGTGCAACGCTGAAGCCAGCGAAGAGCAACAGGACGCAGCGCGTTATCAACTGCGCGACGCCTTGCTTGATCGCCACGGCACGGGACGGGTGATGTTCCGCAATAGCCGCCGTCATGTTGGAGGCTTTCCCGAGCGCCGCCTGCACCTCTCTTCGCTTGAGCTACCTTCAGCGTATCGCCGCGTGCTGCGCCGCCTGGAGCGCGATGATGACTACCTGGACGAGCTGCTGATCGAAACCGGCATGGATCACCCGGATGTATTGATCTACCCGGATGCCATGTACCGGGAGCTGCGCAACGACCCGCTCAACGGTGAAGCCTGGTGGCATATCGATCCACGGGTTAACTGGCTGCTGGATAAACTCAGCGACGATAGCGAGTCAGGTTTTGCCAACGATAAAGTGTTGGTCATCGCCCACCACCGTGAAACCGCCGAAGGGCTTGCTGAAGGGCTGCGTGTATTGGGCGGCTACCAGGCACCGGTCTTCCATGAAGGGCTGTCGCTGGTCGAGCGTGACCGCGCCGCCGCCGCGTTTGCCGATGAAGAAGAAGGCGTACAGGTACTCGTTTGCTCGGAGATTGGCTCAGAGGGGCGCAACTTCCAGTTCTGCCGCCACCTGGTCATGTTCGATATGCCCCAGCACCCAGACCAACTGGAGCAACGCATTGGGCGTCTGGACCGTATCGGCCAGAAGCACGCCATCGAGCTACACGTGCCCAGCTTTATTGGCAGCCCCGGCGAGCGCCTGCTGCGCTGGTATCACGAAGGCATGGACGCATTTAGCGCACCCCACGGCATCGGTAGCGACCTGTACGAGGCCTTTGGCGATGCGCTTGCCGATGCGCTTCTCGACGATGAAACGCTGGACGAAATCATCGCTGAAACGCGGGAAATGTTTACCGCCAAGCTGGCTGAACGTGATGCGGGTCGCAACCGTCTGCTGGAGCTTAACGCCTGTCGGCCGGCACGCGCCCAAGAGGTGATTGCGGCAGTACGTGAGCTGGATGAAGATACCGCGCTCCCGCGCTATGTAGAGCGGGCGCTGGATGTATTTGGCGTGGACAGCCAGGAGATCGGCAAGGGACTCCTTCATTTGCAGCCCAGCCAGCATATGCTGGACGGGCTGCCCGGCCTGGTGAAAGGTGAAGAGGGTTTTACCACTACTTATAGCCGCTCTCAAGCACTGGCCCGGGATGATGTTCAGCGCCTTTCCTGGGAGCACCCGCTGCTGCGCGAAATGATGGAGCGCATTTTAGACGGCACCATGGGTAATACCGCTCTGGCGCTGCTGCGTCACACGGCCATTCCCAGCGGGCGCCTCATGGCGGAGCTTATTTTCCGCACCCACTGCCCGGCACCGAAGTCGCTGCACCTTAACCGCTTCTTGCCGCCGACGGCCGTACGTGTGTTGCTTGATGAGTCAGGTGCCAACCTGACCAGCAAAATCTCGTTTACGGGTCTGGGTAAAAATCTACAAAAGGTCAATAAATCGCTGGCGCGGGATTTAATCAAGAGTCGCCATGATCAGCTTCGCGAACTACTGACTCAAGGCGAAGGCGAGGCAGAACGTGAGCTGCCCAGCATTGTAGAGGCCGCTGAAACGCGTATGCGCGCCCAGCTGGATGCCGAGCTTGCCCGCCTGACGGCGCTCGCCGAGCATAACCCGTCGGTACGCGCCGAAGAGCTGGATGCCTTGAAGCAGGAACGTCAGGCGTTGAGCGAAGCAATCGAAAACACTCGCCTGCGGCTGGACTCCGTTCGGGTAGTGATTACGGTCGACCCGAACGCTTAAAACTCAATCTCGCTTTAAAATCTCTGCAAGCGCCTTATCGAGCGTGGGGTACTGAAACTCAAACCCCGCCTCGATAAGGCGCGCCGGGCGCATGTCCGCCCCGGTTAGCAGCAGCCGTGACATCTCACCCAGGCCTGCTTTTAACACAACGGCAGGCACTGGAAATATGGCCGGACGGTTAAGCCGTTTGGCCAGCGTTTTGGAAAACTCGGCATTAGTTGCCGGGTGCGGCGCACTGCCGTTAAAGGCGCCATTCAGGCCCTCTTTTTCCAGCAGGAACACAATCGCATCCACCAGATCCTCGCGATGAATCCAGGGCATATACTGCTCACCACTGCCAAAGCGCCCGCCTAGCCCTAGCTTAAACGGCGGCAGCATTTTTTGAAGTGCCCCGCCTCCTGCATCCAGCACCAACCCCGTGCGTAAAATAGCCAGACGTACGCCCAGCGCTTCAACAGGTTTTGCCGCAGCCTCCCATTTAACGCACAGCTGATGGGCAAACTCGTCGTGTGGTGGCGTTTCCTCGGTCACCATTCGGCTTCCCTGATCGCCGTAATAGCCCATCGCTGAGCCGCTGATCATGACCTTGGGTACCGGCTGACCGTTGGCCTGCAACTGCTCGCACAAGGTAACCAGCTGGTGGGTAGCTTTGATACGCGACTGCACTAGCTTGGCTTTTTGCGCTTCGCTCCAGCGCTTGGCCGCGATTGGCTCACCGGCCAGGTTGATAATAGCGTCCGGCGGCGTGTCTATAAATCCAAGCGCGCTATCACGAATATCGCATTCATCAGGTAACTTCCCGCTGGCTTTACGCGGGTGCCGGGATACCACCTGTACCAAATGCCCGTTTGACAGCAATTTTTCGCAAAGGCGCTGGCCAACAAACCCACTGCCCCCGGTCACTACTACACGCATGGTGCCACTCCTGTTAATCACGCCACGATAATCTGCCGTCAATTAATGACTAAGCATTAATGCTGTGACGACAGACAGAGGTTGTTAGCGATCTAACCCTCAACGCTGGTTATGCTCACACTAGTGTAGTACTACGTGTCGTGCTACGTGCACTACCTATACATTAGTAACGCGCTCGCTTTCATGGAAATAGCTTTGGTAATAGCTGTGTAGAAGTTGCTGATTTCATAAACATAGGTTATAGAACCTTAATAGGCCAGTCGGTCTAATAACATCACGCACTTAGCTCAACTTTACATTTCTGTTAATTGCTGAATTAAATGCAAAGGTTGTACCTGATAGCGACAAGTTGTACAAAGAGAGCTACGATAGTGCGCAACCCCTACTATTTTCATTTACCATTTTCATTCAAGCGACACTACATGGACTGTGGATCATTTTTGCCCCAGCGAATACGAATAGCCGTTTATGTCCTGGAGCTTCAGACAACCAAGAGGCAAAGGCGCCCATGAACACCAAGGCGACCCACCCACCCGATACCCCGCTCTATCCGATTCGGGAAGTATCCCGTTTAACGGGTGTGAACTCGGTCACCCTGCGCGCCTGGGAGCGTCGCTACGGTTTAATTCGTCCCAAACGCACGCCTAAAGGCCACCGCCTATATGCTCAGGACGATATAGCACGCATTGAACGCATCTTGCAGTGGCTTAACCGTGGCGTACCCGTAAGCCAAGTAGTTGATCTGCTTGACCAGCCTGAAACGATAGAAGCGCCTGCACCGGATGCTGGCGACTGGATCAGCCAGCGACAGCAGTTGCAAACGACGATAGAAGCACTCGATTTACCCAAACTGGAAACGCTTTATCACCAGAGCCTCGCTCTTTACCCGCTGAGCATTGCGATTAACGAGTTGTGGCAACCGGTTATTTTGGCGCTGGAAGCCAAATGGGCGATTCAACCCGATAATCTGGTACGCCGGACTCTGGAATCCTTTCTACGCAGTCAGGTGGGCACGCGGCTTCATTACGCTAACCAGTCAACGCGTGGCCCTTTGATACTGCTTAACGCGATGCCCGATGACCCTGGCCCGCTATGGGTGCTGATGGCAGCGCTTATGGCCAGCGAACAGGGCTACCGTATCCAGATGCTCGATCATTCGCTGCCCCTGGAAGACCTGCCCCAGGCTGTTGCACGACTGCACTCATCAATGGTGCTGCTGGCAAGCGGCCAGCGCGAAAGCGACAGCTATATCCATACGGCGCTGCCTAATGCTGCTGAAGCTTTAAACGTACCGCTGGGCGTGTGTGGGGAAGTTGCCCGGCTGCGCGATAATGAACTGCGTAGCGGGCCTGTGCACACGCTAGGCAGTGATCTACCCCAGGCCATCGCACGGCTGCGTCCGCTACTCCGAGAGTCGGGCGTTCTATAAGCTTTTTTAGCTTAAGACCGAGTGTTAAAAACCCCGTTTGACTAATGGCCGCTATGAGATATAGCGGCCATTAGTTGTTTATTGCATCGGAGAAAACATGGACGTTCAACTAGTTTGGTTACGAAGTGACTTACGAATTCACGACAATACCGCGTTGGCCGCTGCGGCAGCCAAAGGGCCAGTGATTGCGATCTTTCTGCGCACTATCTCTCAGTGGCAATCCCACGGCCATGGGGCGAACAAGATCGACTTTTGGGGCCGCGGCGTGGAAGCCGTGCAAAGCGCGCTGAACGGGCTGAATATTCCTCTTTTGCACCGTGATATTGAGCATTATAGCGAGGCGCCCCAGGCACTATTGGCGATTGCTCATGAACACTCTGTTCAGCAGCTGCATTTTAATTACCAGTATCCTCTCAATGAGCAGCGCCGCGATAAGGCCGTCATTCAAGCCTTTAAAGAAGCAGATATTACCGCTCATGGCTACCACGATGCCGTCGCCTTCGCGCCGGGAACACTGCTGACCGGCAAAGGTGACTATTACGGGGTGTTCACACCGTTTGCCAAAGCCTGGCATAAGCAGGTCAGCGTTGAACAGCTGGCGCTACGCGATACGCCTGAGCCACAAACGCCGTTATCGATCAAAAGCGATAAATTGCCTAAACTGCCTAAGCTCGATAGCCAATCGGTAGGCCACCACGAATGGCCTGCTGGTGAAGAGACGGCAGGCGACCATCTGGCGCGTTTTTTACGCTTTCGCAGCCGCCATTATCACCAGCAGCGCGATATCCCCAGCGTACGCGGCACCAGCGAGCTTTCGCCCTATTTAGCGCTGGGCATGATTTCTCACCGCCAGTGCATGCAAGCAGTGATGAGCGAAAATGGCGGCCACTTGGCCGATGGCGATGTTGGACTAACCACCTGGGTGAACGAGCTTATTTGGCGTGAGTTTTATCAGCACGTCGCGGTAGGCTTTCCTGAAGTATGCCGCTACCAGCCGTTTCAGGAGCATACCAAGCAGCTTGCCTGGCGTGATGATGACGAAGGCTTTCAGACATGGTGTGAAGGACGCACAGGCTACCCGCTAGTGGATGCGGCAATGCGCCAGATGGTGGCGACAGGCTGGATGCACAACCGATTACGCATGGTCACGGCGATGTTTCTAAGCAAGCACCTGTTGATTGATTGGCGCCGTGGCGAGGAGTTCTTTATGCAACACTTAGTGGATGGAGAGTTTTGTGCCAACAACGGCGGCTGGCAGTGGGCCGCATCGACAGGTACCGATTCCGCGCCCTATTTCCGCATTTTTAATCCCACCACTCAGTCAAAGCGCTTTGATCCAGACGGCGAATTTATCGCTCGATGGCTACCCGAACTTAGCGAGCTGCCCGCAAAGGCCCGCCATGCACCGCCGCACGATATGCTTACTCAAGTGAATTATCCAACGCCGATCGTTGACCATAAAACGGCTCGCCTACGCGCTTTAGAGGCTTTTAAAGCCCTTTCACGCTAGCCGCGTAGCGAGCTTTCATCCTCCTGAGGCGAGGGGTAGCGCCCAGCGCTGCTCCAATTCAGCGGCAGGCAGGGGCCTTGCGAAATAGAATCCCTGGACGATGGAGCAGCCTGCATTTACCAGGAACTGGCACTGCTCCTGTGTTTCTACTCCTTCGGCCACCACTTCAAGCCCCATGCCTTCAGCCATTTCCAAAACGGCTTTGACGATAGCGGCATCCGCCTTGCTGTCCGGTAGTTCTCGAATAAAAGCGCGATCCAGCTTTATTTTATCGACCGGCAGCCGCTTAAGGTAGCCAAGCGATGAGTAGCCGGTCCCAAAGTCATCAATGGCAATGGCGTAGCCCTGCTCACTGAGGGCTTTCAAGCGAGGCCCCATGTCGCCTGCACGCTCATCTATCAATACCGACTCCGTTAGCTCCAGGCCAATCTGCGAGGGCTTTAACTGATAGCGCTTTAAGCACGTGGCCAACTGCGTTTCTAGGTCGCCCTGAAAAAGCTGAAGGGCTGAAATATTGACCCAAATGGTCAGCTTGGGCATGCCGCTGTTTTGCCAGTGTGACTGCTGGGCACACGCCTTTTCAATCACCCAACTGCCTAATTCAGCCATCAGCCCATGCCGCTCAGCCAGCGGAATAAAATCGCCTGGTGAAATCATTCCATTTTGAGGATGCCGCCAGCGCAAAAGCGCCTCCATCCCCAACAGATCCCCAGTACTCGGGTGGTGCTGGGTTTGGTAATGTAGCTCCAGCTGATCACCGGAGATCAGTGCGGCACGCAAATCACTCACCAGCGCCAGCTGTGGGTTATCCTGCTTATCCAGAGCCGGGCGAAAACGCAGATTATGGTTTCGGCCTAACCGCTTGGCGCTATAAAGAGCGGATTCCAGGCGCTGAAATAGAACCCCCGAATCACGCCCATCCTCAGGGGCGCGGCAGCTGCCGATAGTAAGTCCCAGGCGCAGAAGCTGATCTCTAATTTCAAAAGGTCGGCCCATATGCTCACGCAGCGATGCAATCCACGTGTCGTGATCGTCAAAGGTGGTGGTGCGAATCACCATGAATTCATCCCCACCTAAGCGCCCGACCACGCTACCCGCGACATAGCCTGCAAGCCGTTGAGCAAAACGCGCCAGCAACCGGTCGCCCTGCTCCACCCCCAGGCTATCGTTAACCGATTTCAAACCGTCAATATCAACCAAAGCAATGTCCAGGCTTTCACCGGCACGCAGGTGGCGTAAGCGCGATGCCATTAGGTCATGTAAACGACGCCGATTGGGCAAGCCGGTCAGCGGGTCTTCGTACCCGATACGACGCAAGTCATGTTCACGCGCTTTTTGCGCCGAAATATCGGTAAATAGGCTGATAAAATGCGTGACATTACCCTGCTTATCAGTAACCGCACGCATCTTTAACCACTCAGGATACTCATCCCCATGCTTGCGCCGATTCCACATTTCACCTTCCCAGCGCCCGGTCGCTTTTAACGTGCTCCAGAAGGTTTGGTAAAACGCTTTATCGTGGCGGGGGGCGGCCAGCGTTTCCAGTTTGCGGCCGATTATTTCATGACTTTCATAGCCGGTAATTTCCGTGAAGGCCGGATTAACCGCCATCACCCGATTTTGGACATCGCTAATTACAATCGCATCGCTCGCTAGGCTAATAGCGCCCTGAGACAAACGATAGCGCAGGCGCTGTTGGCGTACTTGATGCCAGGCATCCCACAGTCCACAAATGACCAGGCTAGCGGCCACAAGGCGCAACATGGCATCGGGCAGCCAAACACAGGCCGGTAGCGCCATTAAAGCTACCCAAACCAGCGGGCGATTAAGAGAAACTGGTAGCCACATGGCGATTCGCTACGTCCTATCACTGAAAACTGACATTAAATAAATATAACGCTAAGCAATATACGTATCATGCTACCTTACCAAAAGCTTGAATAACGCATATTACGTTAATAGGCCGTTTAAGTGGATAAATTCGCTGACGACAAGTTGGATAAAAAAGCTTACCTTGAACCATCACCACTTAATAAAAAACGTTAGTTATAAGTAATCAATAGCGACTTGCGTGCATTCGGCGGTTTCGGGAAGTAGACTAGGCTAGGCCTCGCGGGCCGTGCCTCGGCGCTAGACGTTACGTTTAGGCCCCGGTGCTATGCCTCGGCTGTAGGTGCCGCACGCGGCCAACAACCATTTTGAACTCGGAACGATTCAGTGACCAAGCAACATTCCTTTGATCGCGAAGAACTGCTGGCCTGCTCCCGCGGCGAGCTATTTGGCCCCGGAAACGCACAGCTTCCGGCTCCCAACATGCTGATGCTTGACCGTATTGCGCATATTCATGAGGAAGGCGGTGAGCATGGCAAAGGCGAATTAATCGCCGAGCTGGATATCTCTCCTGACTTGTGGTTTTTTGATTGCCACTTCCCAGGCGACCCGGTCATGCCCGGCTGCCTTGGCCTTGACGCCATGTGGCAGCTGGTAGGCTTCTATCTGGGCTGGTTAGGCCACCCTGGGCGCGGGCGGGCGCTTGGCTGCGGTGAAGTAAAATTCAGCGGCCAGATCATGCCTGACGCGAAAAAAGTAACTTATCGTATTAATATAAAGCGTATTATTACCCGTCGACTTATTTTGGGTATCGCTGATGGCACCGTATCCGTCGACGGACGCGATATTTATCAGGCTAATGATTTACGCGTTGGCCTATTTACCTCCACTGCGAATTTCTAACAGGAGGCTTCCATGCGACGAGTGGTAGTCACCGGCCTTGGCATCGTGTCTTGTCTAGGCAACGACCAGCAACAGGTCCTTGAAGCGCTCAAAAATGGGCGCAGCGGCATTCGTTTTAAGGAAGAGTACGCTGAGCGCGGCTTTCGAAGCCACGTAGCGGGCAGCATCGATATTGATCTTGATGCCCTTATCGACCGCAAACTACGCCGCTTTATGGGTGATGCGGCAGCGTATGCCTATGTTTCCATGGCACAAGCCATTGAAGACTCTGGGCTGTCTGCCGAGGACGTTTCCAACGAACGCACCGGGCTTATCGCAGGCTCTGGTGGTGCATCAAGCGCCAACCAGGTAGAGGCTGCTGACGTCATGCGCGAAAAAGGCCTGCGCCGCGTAGGTCCTTACCGCGTGACCCGCACCATGGGCAGCACGGTATCAGCGTGCCTTGCCACCCCATTTAAGATTAAAGGCGTGAACTACTCGATTTCGTCGGCCTGTGCCACCTCGGCGCACTGCATTGGCAGCGCAATGGAGCAGATTCAGCTAGGTAAGCAGGACGTGGTGTTTGCTGGCGGCGGTGAAGAAGAGCACTGGACTCTCTCGTGCCTCTTCGACGCCATGGGAGCGCTTTCCACACAGTATAACGACGCACCAGAAAAAGCTTCGCGTCCGTATGATCAGGCGCGCGATGGGTTTGTCATTGCTGGCGGCGGCGGTATGTTGGTGCTTGAAGAACTTGAGCACGCCAAGGCACGCGGCGCCAAGATCTACGGCGAGCTAGTGGGCTATGGCGCCACATCTGACGGCCATGACATGGTGGCACCTTCCGGTGAAGGCGCTATACGCTGCATGCATCAGGCAATGGCCTCCGTGAGTGGCGATATTGATTATATCAACACCCACGGCACCTCAACGCCGGTGGGTGATGTGGCTGAGCTAAAAGCGGTACGTGCAGTGTTTGGTAACTCAACGCCTGCCATGAGCTCCACTAAATCCCTCACGGGCCACTCGCTGGGTGCGACCGGCGTTCAGGAAGCCATCTATTCACTGCTGATGATGCAACACAACTTTGTCGCGGCCTCTGCCAATGTCGAGCATCTCGACGAGCAGGCAGACGGTTTTGATATCGTGACAGAGCGGCGTGACGGCGTAACGCTCGAGCGTGTCTTGTCCAATAGCTTCGGTTTTGGCGGTACTAACGCCTGCTTGGTATTCCAGCGCTTTAACGGCTAAGACCCGACGTCAGTCGTGTCGTAAAAACGGCGCCTTATTTATAAGGCGCCGTTTTTGTAGTTCAATGTTGTGTAGATCAACCGAGATATCTGTCCAGACCACTAACGCTTAAGCGGGCGTGGCACCTCGGAAATTTCCTGTAGCTGACCCTCAATCCAGCCTTCCACCTCGGCAACAACTTCATCAGGCGTACGCCCGTGGGTTTCAATAGGCGCGCCAATCCGTACCCGCAAAACGCCCGGCTGCTTGACCCAGTGGCGACCCGGCCAACGCTCGCCCGCGTTATGGGCAACCGGCAGCACCGGCACACCGGCCCGGCAGGCAACCACGCTACCACTCTTGTTGTAGCGTTTGCGTACGCCCGGGTCTACTCGTGTCCCTTCGGGAAAGATCAGCACAGAAAGCCCTGTGCCTAACCGCGCAACGCCCTGGGTCAGCACCTGTTTCAAGGCACGCGCCGGTTTCGAGCGATCAAGGCTGATAGGGCGCAGCAGGCGCAACGCCCAGCCAAAAATAGGAATACGCAGCAGCTCTTTTTTTAGCACAGTGCATACCGGCGGCTTCATTACCTGCAAAAAGACCGTTTCCCACTCGCACTGATGGTTTGCCTGAATAACACAGGGGCCGTCGGGAATAAGATGACGCCCTTGAATATCGTAACGAACCCCACACGCCACTCGAAACCAAACCATCAAGAAGTGGTTATACAGATTCAGCAGCCGGTAGCGGCCTGACAGCGGTAAAAAGGGAGCAATCGGTAGAAAAAGTACGCCAGAAATCAGCATGGCGAAAAAATACCCGGCATAAAACACCAGGCTACGAACCACATTGATCAAACGGACTCTCCTGTACTGGCGTCAGATAGGTCATCGCGCGTTAAGCACCATGCATCCAACATGCGCCCTACTTCTAACCGCCAGGGTTTCTGATGCACACCAAAGACATCCAGCACTCGACGGCAATTTAAAACACGCCGCAACTTAGCATCGTGATGGTGATTAAGTGCGGTGACGTCGCCAAGCGCAATCTGTTCGCCACGGCCTTCCAAGTGTGTTGCCAATTGGGTACGTACCATGGACGTAAACGTGAAGGCGCTAACGGGCTCAGTACCTGCCAAATGATAGGCGCCCCAGGCATTAGCGCCGCTGGCCTGCTGCTGTAGCATACCAATCAACGCCATTGCCACTGCGTCCACCGATGTTGGGCAACATACGACGTCCTCTGCAGCCCGAACGCTCTTTCCGACCACCAGGCTATCGATAATTTCATTTAGCCAAGCATGGCTGCCTTCAAGCGCAAACAGCGGGCCAAGGCGCACAATCAGATGGCGATGATACTCCGCCCGGATACGATCTCCCGTCATGACCAGCCGACGTAAGCATTCATCGCGCGGCGTGGGCACCACATGCTCGTCAATTGGTTCATCGAAGCCGTCTTCATAGAGCTGATCTGAGACGCACCATACCAGCGGCACCTCCTGAGCAATACACGCTTCCAGGCAACAGTCGACCGCATCGGCATGCGCGCCGACGGCCGCTGGCGTCATGCTTAACGGCTGCGCCAGCGGCGGGATAATCACCGCATCCGGGGCGATCTCCTGCAACTGCGCCGCGGTGATAGCGATGTTCTGCTCAATCACCAGCTCCGTATCCGCGCGACGGCTTGCTTCCCGGGCCAACGCTAAACTTAAGCAGTGCCCTGCATCGAGTATCAGCAGCTTCAAGACAGACCCTCTCCCATCAACGAACGTAGCTAACGAGCATGCGCAACGAGCTTAACCGTTAATCCAACAAGGATGATCAGAACGGAATTTCATCGTCGAAATCGTCAAAGCTACCCGGGTCCGGCGCACCATAGTTGTTTTGCTGGCCCTGTTGCTGCGAAGGCGCGGTATTCTGGCGTGCAGGCTGGCCTTGCTGTGGCGCTGGCTGGGGACGCTGGGCCGGTTGACCGCCCTGATTCTGACCGCCCTGGTTTTGGCCGCCCTGGTTTTGACCACCATAGTTCTGACCACCGTAACCTTGTCCACCAAAGTTATTGCCTTGTGGCGCGCCACCCTGCTGAGGATATCCACCTTGAGGTGCAGCGTCATTACTCTGGTTACTCGGAGCGTAGCTGCCCTGCGGGGCGTTACCGCCCTGGAAATCGCCGCTACGGCCATCCAGCATCTGCATATCGTTGGCCACGATCTCGGTGCTGTAGCGGTCTTGACCGTTTTGGTCCTGCCATTTGCGTGTTTGCAGGCGACCTTCAATATAAACCTTGGAGCCTTTTTTCAGATACTGCTGGGCAATTTCAGCCGTTTTATTAAACAGCACGATCCGATGCCACTCGGTACGCTCCTGGCGCTGGCCGCTTTGGCGATCCATCCAGGTGTCAGAGGTAGCCAGATTCAAATTAGCCACTGCCGTGCCGCTGGGTGTAAAGCGTACCTCAGGATCCTGCCCTAGGTTACCGATCAGAATCACTTTGTTGATACCGCGAGCCATAAGGCGCTCCTTCCATTGTGTTGCGTATAGATAGACATCGACACGCTCATACATAACTTGCCGATGTCACTGATTATTGCCACGGCTGCGGCAGCCGCGCTAGGTTTTTGGGGGAATCAGCCTGGCCAGTGCGGCCCTATCAAGCTGCTGACGATTTACCTTTAAATAGACCAGATGCTCTTCGGGTACCACCATGACGTCTTCGACACCTACAACGTCGGCCAGCCGCTCCATCAATAACTCCCATGTATCTGGGGGCGTATCATGCAGGGCCACCACTTCGCTGGATAGCGGCGGCGGCGAAGGCATTTTCCACATCGCAAGCCACCATAGCAGAGCCAGTACCGCACAGCCGATAAAAACGGCGTCTAGGCCCCACACATTAGCTAACAAGCCTCCCAGCGTGCCGCCTAGAAAAGCGCCTAAAAACTGACTTGTAGAGTACACGCCCATGGCGGTGCCTTTGGCTCCCGCCGGGGCAAGCTTGCTGAGCATTGACGGCAGCGTGGCTTCCAGCAGATTAAAACCAGTAAAAAAAACAAATAGCCCTACGAACAGCCAATGGCCATGGGAGAGCGACGATCCAAGCCCGCCCAGGCTCACCGTAATGGCGCCAATCGCCAACAGGCATACCACTTTGATCTGCTGTTTTTTCTCAGCCACGATCATGAGCGGCACCATAGCCACAAATGAAAGCCCCATAATGCCCAGGTAGGCTAAACCGTGATGCGCCAGCGGTATGCCGGCTTCCTGCAGCCGAAAAGGCACCGCGACAAAAATAGCCATCAGCACCAGGTGCAGTGTAAAAATCGACAGATCCAAGCGCCACAAATCAGGGCGCGTAATCACGCTTTTAAACTGCTGGCGATCCAGCCCTACATCACGGTGATGCAGCCGCCGGGGAGCAGGCGGTACCCAGCGCCATAGAACCACTAATCCTAAAAGCGTTAGCAGCGCCGTAAACCAGAACACGCCGGAAAGCCCCGCCCAGGAGGCAAGCCAGGGACCCACGACCATGGCAATACCAAATGAAACGCCTATCGATAGCCCTATGGTGGCCATCGCCGCTGTCCGCACTTGCTCGCGCGTCTGGTCGGCAAGCAGCGCCATGATAGCCGCCGCCACCGCTCCGCCGCCCTGCAGCGCTCGCCCAATAATAATCCCGCCGATGGAGTCGGCCAGCGCGGCCACGACGCTTCCCAGGATAAAAATAATCAGCCCAAATGCGATAACCCGTTTGCGTCCGATACGGTCTGACAATAGACCAAACGGAATTTGCAGGATGGCCTGGGTAAGCCCGTAAACGCCTAATGCAAAGCCCACCAGCAAGGGGGTCGCCCCTTCCAGCGCGTCGGCATATAGCGCTAGCACCGGCAGGACCATGAAAAGTCCTAACATTCGAGACGCATAAAGCCCGGCCAGGCCGCTGATTGCACGACGTTCAGAGGCCATTAGCAGTGCAGAAACCTTGCGCATAATGCCCTTGTATATGATGGTTGAGGCCAAAACCCTCGAATAACCCCCCATTCTAGCGGTTTGCATCCACGCTGGAAACGCTGTCCTGCGTTAAGCTATAAAAGCGTTTTTGCCGGAAGGTGGATGGCAAACGTATAATTACTCTTTTGCCGCGCGAGTCGAGGTGTTGATGGACAGCATTCTGGTCAGGGGTGCACGCACCCACAACCTCAAGCAGATCGATGTGGAACTGCCCCGCGACAAGTTAATCGTGATTACTGGGCTTTCAGGTTCAGGTAAATCGTCGCTGGCATTTGATACGCTCTATGCCGAAGGACAGCGGCGCTACGTAGAGTCGCTCTCTACCTATGCGCGCCAGTTTCTGTCAATGATGGAAAAGCCCGATGTGGATCACATCGAAGGGTTATCGCCCGCCATTTCCATTGAGCAGAAATCTACCTCCCACAACCCACGCTCAACCGTGGGTACCATCACCGAAATTTATGACTACCTGCGCCTGCTGTTTGCACGCGCTGGAACCCCCCGCTGCCCCGAACACGGCGAAGAGCTTGAGGCTCAGACCATTTCGCAGATGGTCGACCAGGTAATGAACCTGGCCGAAGGCACTAAACTGATGTTACTGGCCCCAGTGGTTAAAGGGCGTAAGGGAGAACACTTACAGCTTTTGGCCGAGCTTCGCGCGCAAGGCTTTGTCCGCGCATTAATCGATGGTCAAGTGCTGGAGCTTGACGATATTGCGCCGCTCGACAAGCGCAAAAAGCACGACATTAGCGTGGTCGTTGACCGTTTCAAAGTGCGCGACGATATTGCTCAGCGGCTTGCCGAATCGTTTGAGACGGCAGTTAATCTCACCGATGGCACCGCCATGATCCACTTTATGGATGGCGAGCAGGAAGATTTGGCGTTCTCATCACGCTTTGCCTGCCCGGTCTGTGGCTATTCACTTGCCGAACTTGAACCGCGCATGTTCTCGTTTAATAACCCAGCCGGTGCCTGCCCTACCTGCGATGGCCTGGGTATACAGCAGTATTTTGATCCTGAAAAGCTGATTAGCCACCCTGAGCTTTCGTTAGCCGAAGGCGTCATTAAAGGCTGGGATCGGCGCAATATTTATTATTTCACCCAGTTGCAGGCGCTTGCCAAACACTACCAATTTGAGCTGGAAACGCCCTGGAAAGATCTCGCTCGACATGAGCGGGATGTGATCCTTAACGGTAGTGGCGACGAGCAAATCCCCTTTGCCTATGTTGGCGACCGGGGACGTAAGGTAACGCGCGAGCATGTTTTTGAAGGCGTATTGCCTAACATGCAGCGCCGCTACCGGGAAACCGAGTCCAACATGGTGCGCGATGATCTGGCGAAGTACATTGCCATGCAGCCTTGCGCCACCTGTCATGGCACGCGCTTACGCAGAGAGTCGCGCCATGTGTATGTCGATGACCGTAATATCGCCGATGTAGTTTGTATCCCAATCGGTGAGGCGTGGCGCTATTTTGCCAAGTTAAGCCTGCCCGGTCGCAAAGGCGAAATTGCCGACAAGATCGTTAACGAAATCCATGCTCGCCTGGAGTTTCTGGTTAATGTCGGGCTTGATTACCTGAACCTTGAGCGCAGTGCCGATACGCTTTCCGGTGGCGAAGCCCAGCGAATTCGCTTGGCAAGCCAAATTGGCGCGGGCCTGGTGGGGGTCATGTACATTCTGGACGAGCCTTCGATTGGCCTGCACCAGCGTGACAACGACCGCCTGTTAAAAACCCTTGAGCGGCTGCGCGATTTGGGTAATACCGTCATCGTGGTAGAGCATGACGAGGACGCCATCCGCGCGGCTGATCATGTGCTGGACATCGGCCCGGGTGCGGGCGTACACGGCGGTGAAATTGTGGCTCAAGGCACGCCGCAGCAGGTAATGGATAACCCCGCCTCGTTAACCGGTCAGTACCTTTCAGGCACACGCGAAATCAGCGTTCCGCCTTATCGTATCCCCGGTAACCCGGAAAAGCAGCTGGTGTTACGCGGCGCAACCGGTAACAACCTGCAGAACGTGACGCTCAGCCTGCCGCTGGGCCTGTTTATTGCGATTACCGGCGTGTCGGGCTCGGGTAAATCGACACTGATCAACGGCACGCTAATGCCCATCGCGGCCCGGGAGCTTAACCGTGCGACCACGCTGACGGCCGCGCCCTACGAGAAAATTGAAGGGCTCGATCAGCTCGATAAAGTCATCGATATTGACCAAAGCCCGATTGGGCGTACGCCGCGCTCTAACCCGGCGACCTATACCGGCATCTTTACGCCTATCCGTGAGCTGTTTGCTGGTACCCAGGAGGCGCGCTCGCGCGGCTACAAACCGGGACGCTTCAGCTTTAACGTCAAGGGCGGGCGCTGCGAGGCCTGTCAGGGCGAAGGCATGATCAAGGTCGAGATGCACTTCCTGCCAGATATCTATGTGCCGTGTGACGTTTGTAAAGGCAAGCGCTATAACCGCGAAACCCTGGATATTCACTACAAAGGCAAAACCATCCACGAAGTGCTAGAGATGACGGTCGAGGACGCGCTTGAGTTTTTCAGTCCGGTTCCGGCCATCGCTCGCCGCTTACAGACCTTGCTCGATGTCGGGCTCTCGTATATTCGACTTGGCCAAAGTGCAACCACCCTCTCAGGGGGCGAAGCTCAACGTGTCAAGCTTGCCCGGGAGCTTGCCAAGCGCGACACCGGCAAGACGCTCTACATTTTGGATGAGCCTACCACCGGTCTTCATTTCGAGGATATTCGCCAGCTGCTGACCGTTTTGCACCGCCTGCGTGATCATGGCAATACCATTGTGGTGATTGAACACAATCTTGATGTGATCAAGACCGCCGACTGGATCGTAGACCTAGGTCCTGAAGGCGGCTCGGGGGGTGGCCAGATTATCGCCGAGGGCACTCCTGAGCACATTGCCAAGCAGAGCGTTTCACATACCGGGCGGTTTTTATCGCCGCTACTTGAGCGCAACAAGAATACGCCTAAATAGTAGTTAAAACGACGGCTAAAACGGGGGTGGGTATTTACCCACCCTAACGCCGTTTTTGTGTAATAATTTAACCGGAACCCCCCTGTGATAGGGCAGCCCGACTACCCAGTATGCAATTGTATTGCTTAAGTTATTGGTCATATTACTAAACGTCGTTAAGCAATATCCATGGAGAACCCCTGTGAGCCAAGAACAAAGCTGCATCCTCCATCACTTCAGCCATTACTGCTCTTTAAACAAGGAAGAAAAAGAGCTATTGATATCACTGGAAGAAAGTCCCACCGATATCAAAGCAGGCTCACTACTCTGGGAAATGGGCGATCCAGCAAGCGAATTCTGCACATTGAAAAGCGGCTGGGCGTTCTCCTATCGCCACCTTGAGAATGGCAACCGACAGATTCTGGAAGTTTTTTTACCCGGCGACATTATCGGTTTGCGCGAATTCGCTTTTTCTCAGCGGCTAGAAAATGTGCGCATGATTACCGATGGCGTTGTGTGCCATTTTCCGCATAAGCGTCTGCTTGAAATATTTCGCCAGTCCATATCGCTCACCTCGGTGGTGTTTGCCATCGCCAGTCGTCATCAGGCACTGCTCACAGAGCGCTTAGTAACCCTTGCACGACGAAGTGCAAGGCAAAAAACGGCGCATTTCCTATATGAGATGTACCTAAGACTACGCCAGACTAATAGCGATATTGATGGGCAGTTTCGGCTTCCGCTTTCGCAAGAGCAGCTTGCCGACATTCTAGGCTTAAGCCCTGTCCATGTGAGCCGTACGTTCAGCTCGCTGAGTGAGGAGGGCCTTGTGTTTCGTGACCGACACAATCTCACGATCCCCGATTTGAAAGCGCTGGCTGAGGCCGGTGAGTTTGATGACTGCTATCTTCACGATGACGTTAGACCCCTGTTTGATATGTCGGCCTAACCCGGCTGCGTGCAGCTGTATGCAGCCGTTTTGCGAAGGCTTCGCTCATCATTGCCTGTAGGCTTTTCTTACCTAACGTTGACGACTAATCATGAAACCTTTCTCAACTGCCCTGACCAGTGCCTGCCTGTTTTTCGCGTCTTTAGCATCCGCGGCAACGTTTAATGTGCAGGATGCGCAAACGCATGGTCATTGGCAGTCGATGGCGCTTACGCTGGGTAGTGAACGCCATTTTCGCGCGGTTGAGACACACAGCTACTCAGACGCCACGCTCAGCCTGAACGCGACACAAAATGTGTG
This sequence comes from Halomonas sp. AOP43-A1-21, assembly GCF_052376775.1. NCBI lineage: Bacteria > Pseudomonadati > Pseudomonadota > Gammaproteobacteria > Oceanospirillales > Halomonadaceae > Halomonas > Halomonas sp. AOP43-A1-21. The sequence goes on from NZ_JBQSWC010000021.1 coordinate 25,459, forward strand.
CGATTTACCCTGGCTTGAAATGCGTGTCACGCTGGAGCAACAGCAAGGTGAGAGTAAAACCGTCAACCTAGTCCCCACACGGCTACGCATTGATGAACATCCTGTGGTGGACACCATGGCAGAATTTATCACTGAGCGCGGCGATGATGGTTTTTATGTGCACTTCTACCTTGGTGACATGCAGACATTAATGACTCAGATGCGTCAAGGCGAACAGCTGTTTCTAGGCTTTGATCAAGGCGAACAGGCGCCTTGGTATATGACGTTCCAGCTTGAAGGAGCCAACGAGGCTATTAAGCGCATGCAAACACTTTGCGAGGCTTCGCGCTGAACATTGATAGCCAAAACAGCGTGTTTTTAACATGTTAGGCGATTTCACCGTCGGCTATTTCAACCCGATCTCGGCCTTCGCGTTTTGCACGATACATAGCCTGATCGGCGCGGGCGATTAACGTTTTACAGCTATCCCCAGACTGCCAAACAGCAATACCGATACTCACAGTGACCAATTGCTTAAGCCCTTCGACATGCAGCGTTGTGAGCAGTGTGCGTAAACGCTCGGCTAAACCTAGCGCAGCCTGAAGATCAGAGTGAGTGGCGAGCACTACAAATTCTTCCCCACCCCAACGACCAAAATAGTCGCAGCCACGCAGCGAGCTTTCCACCAGCCGTGCCAGGGCCACTAAAACGTCGTCTCCCAGGCTATGCCCGTGGGTATCATTGATCGTTTTAAAGTGATCGACATCGAATAGCAGTAGCGCGAAACCTGCTCCATAGCGTTTCGCCGCGACAAGCTCTGTATCGATCGCTTGCTCTATGCGGTAGCGGTTCCATACCTGAGTTAATGGATCAAAGTGGGCAAGCTGCTCAAGGCGCTGATTGGCAGCTGCCAGCGCCTTGCGCTCATTTTCAAGATGCATATTCAACATGCCGATTTCGTAACTCGAAATGGCAAGTGTTAAGTCTTCGCCTAGTTTCACGGCCGCTAAGCGTTCAACGCGCTGCCACGCGTCACTGCTACCGATAATTTCCTCATACCAGGCAGCTGGCGGCGAATTGCATATTGACGGCGTGACTTGGCTGGTCGGCTGCATGGACCAGTAGAGCGCCTCAACCTGCTCGGGCCGAAAGAAGCATAGCCATGCGCGCTGTGCCGGATTCATAGGTAGCGGTACGGCAAGCACCCCAGACTGCTCTGGCATGGCAAGCGAACTGGTGAGCGGCTCTTTAGCGATGCGGCGAGTACACCATGGCCCGCTATGCGTATGGGCATTGCCTAAACGAATCACAAATTGGCTAATCGCCTCAGGTGTGGGCGTCTTTCCAACCTGATAGACGGCCCCTGCAATCCACAGCGCAATGCCGTGGGCACGGAACATCGTCATCCACGTATCAGCATGATTAAACAGCAGTTGCTGCGGGCTTTGTGGTTCTTGGTGCGGGCTGGTAGCAGGCATCAGGCTGTCCTGGACACGCTTTAGATAGCGCGCTTCCTGACGAGCGCGCAGCAGTGCCAGCCGCTCGGTCACCATTTGTACCAAGATATGTACCGCATCCCGAACCGAGGCCGGTACCGGATGCGGCGTAGTCGAAAAGCAGGAAAGCAGTCCCCAAAGGCCTGTGTCACGCTGCATAGCCACGCACAGCATGGAACGCACACCTAGCGACTCCATATAGCACTGCCGCTCTGGGGCTGGCGCACGAAGTACGCTCGCGTCTAAATTGATCGGAAAGTCGTTAGGCACAAGTTGTTCAAATGACGCGTTGGCATCTTCAATAAAGCGTACAGGATGGCGTGCATAGGCACGTCGAAGCGTTGGTGGAACGTCACTTGCCGCCATCCGTTGCCCCACTAAAGCCGGCAGCTGGGTATCTTTAGCCTCGGCCACAATATGGCCATGCCAGTCAGGGTCAAAATGACAGACAGTCACGCGTTCGAAACCCGTTAGCTGGCGGACTTCATTCACCAAATAGGTGAGCAACTCGTCTTGATTGGCCGCTTCTGTGAGCTTAATAAATTGCTCATTGATCGCCCCTAGCAGGCGTCGCTGCCCCACAATGACAAGCGGCTCAATCTCCATGATGACGTGTTCACCGCTTCGGTAAGCACGCAGCTGCAGACGGGCCTGCTTATCCGATCCATGGTTGAATACTAGCGGTGCCGCTAGCCGCTGCTGACCCTGTAGCTCACGCCGAGCCCGTTGAGCCATACGCTTACCCAACAGTTGATTTAGCGTTATCTTCTGCGAAGAGGCGCTTAAACCGACCAGCGCTTCAAGGTTAGTGCTGGTGGCTTGAATATGCCGACTATCGGCATCAAGCACCAGTAAGGCACCAAATGACTGCAGTAAAGGGTGATGCTTAGACACAAACCCGACCTTCAGTAAATTGATTTACCCCTCTGACTGATGACGCAACAATAGTTCAACGCGCCGGTTAGCGGCTCGTCCATCAGGCGTTGCGTTACTCTCCATGGGTTGGGTGTCAGCATAACCAACGGCCCGCATACGAGAAATAGCCACCCCCTGACGCTCTAGATGACGCATCACAGCAATTGCGCGTCCAGCAGACAGCTCCCAGTTGGAGGGGAATCGGGGAGTCGCAATAGGAATGTTGTCAGTGTGCCCCTCAACTGATATTTGGCCGTCAAAGGTTGCCAACGCTTCTATAACGCTTTCTATCACATCTTGTCCCTGAGCGGTTAGTACTGCCTCACCACTGGGAAACAAAAGGTTGTCATCAATGCGCAGCGTAACGCCGCCCTGGCCTTGCGATACGCTAACGCCTGGGATATCCAGGGCCACCATCTGTGGCTGTAAACCGCTATGCCGCGGGTAGATTCCGGTCGCAAGCGTGGCTAGCGGTAGCGCTTCAGCCACGCTTGCGCCTATGCCTCCGCCCTCATCCGCCTCACTGCCACCCGGAGGTGACAGAGCCAGCAGCAGTACAAATAACGTAATCAGCAGGGTCAGTACATCTAAGTAGCTGGTAAGCCAACTCTCATCGCTTTCGCTCTGCCCTGCCGGCATTTCCAATGCATGACGAGTATCGCGATCCAGCATCGTGTTAGCCCTTCGCCGCCGCGCTTGAGGGATCCGGTCGCGGCTTTATGCTGGCATCACGAATTTCATCATTATAATTAGCAATAAACGAATTCAGCGTCTCTTCAATAAATGAAGGCAGGCGCCGTTTAGTAATCAGGGAAATGCCTTCCAATACCATGTTCATGGTGATCAGACGCTCTTCCGTACGCCGTTCAAGCTTGACAGCTATCGGCTTGAATACCAGGTTGGCCAGCAAAATACCGTAAAACGTCGTTAGCAGCGCTACCGCCATGCGTGGGCCAATCACATCCAGGTCGCCTGCATCCATGACTTCGAGCATATTCACCAGCCCAACGAGCGTACCGATCATGCCAAACGCTGGCGCATAGGTCGCCATGGTGCGAAAAATTTGCGCTTCCGCATGCTCGCGGGCTTTTAAACGGGCGATACGCCAACGCAGCATATCGAAAATTTCGTCTTCTTTAGTATTGGCAATCACCAGTTGAATGCCGGTACGTAAAAATGGGTTACGTGTATGCACCAGCTCTTTTTCCACCGCCCTTACATCGCCTTTAAACCATAGCCGGGACATAGCAACCAGTTCATTGATATCGTCACGTGCATAGGTGTTTTCACGCCGAAAGACGAGGCCCACCAGACGCACCACACGCAACACTTCCTTTAGCGGGTAGCTGATAAACGTGGCTGCCAACGTGCCGGTCACCACGATCGCTAAACCGGGCAGGTTGATAAAGCTTTCCGGAGACTCTGCAGTAAAAAACAGAACGCTCACCAGCAGTAGCATACTGGCGAATATACCTATCAGCGTAGACGGGTTCATCAACGGTTCCTTGCCGGTTATGGTGTAGATAGAAGCGGTTCAAGCAGAATCGTGTAAGCGGGCCCGCAGTCGGCTTATCGCCTGGCTATGCAGCTGCGACACACGTGACTCCGTCACTCCGAGCACGGCTCCCACTTCTTTAAGATTCAGCTCTTCTTGGTAATAAAGCGCCATCAGCAGTTTTTCCCGCTCAGGGAGCGCCTCAATGGCGGCGATTAACGTTTGCCGCTGCTGCTCATCAAGCAGCTTTTCAAACGGTAAATTGCTGACATCGAAGCTTGCTGGCTCGCCGCCATCAGCGACAAGTTCCTCAAACGGCAGTAACTGGCCGCTATTGGTGTCGTTAAGCAGCTGCTGATATTCATCGAGCGGCATATCAAGTTCAAGCGCAATTTCTTTTTCTTCCGGTGGGCGCCCCAATTGCTGCTCCAGCCGGCGTACCGTGTCATCCATTGCGCGAGCAGCCCTCCTTACGCTGCGCGGCATCCAGTCCCGAGTGCGCAGCTCATCCACCATCGCACCACGGATACGTTGGCTTGCAAAGGTCGCAAAACTGGCTCCTTGAGCGGCGTCAAAACGACCTAGCGCTTCTAAAAGCCCTACCGTGCCTGCCTGGATAAGATCGTCAAGTTCAATGCTTGCGGGCAACCTGACCTGCAGCGTTAAGGCGTGACGTCTTACCAGTGGCATATACTGCGCTAACAGCTCACCTTGTTTGATTCTGCCTTTTGCTGTGTACATCTTATTGCCTCGCGGCTATACAACTTTTACTGGTAGTTCACGATTACATTCAGCCCTTGCACGCGGACAGGGCGCTGACCTGGCATTAAGGCAAAGCGGAACTGCAGTGGAACATCCGCTTGCCTGCCCGCCAGTTGGGTAATGGTACCGCGCCCGCCACTCAGCGCAACGCACTGCTCTGGATGACATAGCCAAGCATTAATGGGTACCCCTGGAGGCGCGTCAAGCCGCCAGTGTATACGGTCAAGAACACCGTCATGCGCAAGTGCCCCATTGGGTGGCACTATTGGCTGACTGCGGCTTTCACGATCACTCATTGCCACCATCACGCTGGGCACCGACGCACTCCAACTGCCCGCAGCCCCAGCCGTGCCGATAATACCCAAGAGGCCACTTACCACACAGACTACCTTTAACCATCCGCTTAGCATACTTAGCATTCCCTCAGATCGACGGCTTGGCATAAGCCTTACATAGAAGCGCCTGCATGTCGCTTTCAGCGTGCCAGCAATAACAAATCGGTCGCCAAATAATGCGCAGCGGCTTCGCGCAAGTTACTTAGTAGCCCTTGGCGCGGCAAATACGGCTCGTGGAGTGCCAACAAGCGGCGCGGCCCACCATTTTCACGTGCCAGGCGTAAGGCGCGGTACATTTGTGCAAACGCATCAGCCTCACTGTTAACCCATAGTGCCCAGCGCGCGTGCTTAGCGCTTAACTGAGCCAGTTCGGACGCATCGGCCTTGACCACGCAAATAGCCCAGTCATCAGGATCGCCCGCCCAGTGGCGTCCCAGGGCAGCCCACTGCGCCAGGCGGCTCTTTACCTGATTGGCCGACGGTGCCCCACGGCCAGGTAAACCAACAATAAATAAGGTTTTTTTAGGCCTAACCAGCGGACCTTCAGGCGGCTCTAACATTGTGTGCGAAGGCGTGAGGACGCTTTGCGTATGAGTCTCGCTGGTCTTTCCCGCGTCTGTCTCTGTCTCTGTCTCTGTCTCTGTCTCTGTCTCTGTCTCTGTCTCTGTCTCTGTCTCTGTCTCTGTCTCTGTCTCTGTCTCTGTCTCTGTCTCTGTCTCTGTCTCTGTCTCTGTCTCTGTCTCTAAGAGAGCATCAGAGGTCGCTTGCGTCTGTTTCAAGCGCTGGGTATCTGCCCATTGGCGTAAACCCGCCGCCTGATCCTGGCTCATATGCTCACCTCTTGGCTAATACCGCCCAGTTGGCGAATAGCGTCACGTGCCATAAAGGCATATACCAACGCGTCCAACATGGCCGTATCGCGCCGTTTGCGGCGCGCGCCCAGCAAACTCAACAGGTCGGTGCGCAAGGTCGAAGCCGCGTCATCCTCAGCGCTATCTAGGTGACCGACCACCGCTGCCATGCCGCTGGCCATTAATAAGCGCACTTCGGGGTTCAGATCTCCGCTATCGGCCTCTTTCAACTGCTGCCAAGCCCGCTTCGTGAGCGCCGCAAGCCCTTCCCCCTGTAGCTGTATCAGCAGCAGCGATAAGATCTCGCTACCTAAGTGGGCTGGCGTGAGCCAGTAACGCCGGGTAACCACCTTGGCGCTTTCGGGGTCACGGATCTCGCCATACCATGCCAGCAATACGTTGCCAGCCTCATTGTGTACTTCTGCATAGGCGGTCCATAGCTGCATGTACTGGCCGCGAAAGCGCACACCAACATGATGGCTGAGCGTGCTTTCATTAAACAGTAAGCGCAGCGCATAGCGCTCGCCGTGAAAGTATACCCGCTGTGCCGAGCTAACCAGGCTGATCCAGGTCAGTTGCTGCTCATTTAACCAGCACACGGTTTCCGGTACGGGTAAGACGGGCAAGATGTGCGTGCTCGCCCCAGCCGCTTCCTTTAAAGTCTCCAGGCGCGCCTGCCAACCCGCCGGCTGGCGGTGCTGGAGCCAGGGCAAGGCAAGCCAGGCATTCTGCTCATTAAAGCCGATATCCGGCATGGCCCAATCGCAGCCACGTTCATTGCGCCGTGCAGCCCAGACCACTCCTTTCGCAGGTAAAGGCTGGGTAAGCTGCCGGGCAAGCTGGGCATCTTGTAACTCCCCCGGTAGCGCGCCAATATCCCACACGGCTTCAAGAGCGTTGAAACCCGACATACGCTGACGCAAGCGCGTGAGCAGCGATGACAGCCGCCGACCTTGGCCAAGCACATCCCGCGACCAGCGAGGCATACTGACAGCGGCTGGCCGTGCCGTGCGCGCGCTCATAGGCACCTGCGTTGCCAGAGCCTGATCAATCAGCGACTCAGGCAGCGCCACGCTCATATCTTCAGGCACCTGCTGGCCATTCGAGCTGAACAGCACGCGCATCCCATGGCGTATGACGATATCTAATACCGGTGCCAGCCGGCCGGCTTCGTCCTGTTTGGTGATAATGCAGTCATTAAGCTCAGCCCCCGCCGCACGCGCAGCCTGGCGATAACGCAACACGACCTCTTCAAGGGTTTCTGGCTGGCTGGCCGCGTTCAGCAGAAGCACCAGACGAACGGTAGACTGGCCTCCTTGCAAATGGGCGATCTGCTCTATTACGCGCTGATCACGCTGGCTCATGCCGACGGTATCGATCATGACCCACTGCTTGCCCTGCAGACGCCCCAGCAGATCATCAACCGGTTGCTCAGCATCTAGCGCATACATGGGCGTATCCAACAGGCGAGCGTAGATTCTTAACTGTTCATGGGCGCCAATACGGAAACTATCAGTGGTCACCAAAGCCACAGGGCGTGTGCCATGACGCATCACAAAGCGTGCGGCAAGCTTAGCCGTGGTCGTGGTTTTGCCCACCCCGGTAGGCCCGACCAGGGCAACAATACCGGTTTGGTCGAAAAAGCTGGCTTCCTCATCCAGCACACTGAGCCTGCTGGTCAGTTGCTGACGAAGCCAGATCAGCGGCTGATCACTATTAGAGTCAAGTGCTTGCAGTGACTCAGGCAGGCCTTTGAGTACTTCATCGCTAAGCTCGGCGCTAAATCCCACGCGGTCCAGCAGCTGATATAGCCGCTCTTGTGTACCCACTGCCTGTAAAGGCTCAACGGGGCGGGTCGCCTGCTGGCTGGTTATCAGGGCGCGCATATCCTGCATTTCGCGCAGCAGTCGCTCGCTCATGGCCTGAAGTGGATCCTGCGCCTCGACAAGCGGTGCTAGCGGGCTAACAACCGGCGCAGCGGTGGTCTCAACAGGCTCGACGACATCGTCGGCCATTGCCAAAATTTCAATGCCATCGTCGGTTCGCCGGTTGGCCAGAATAAGAGCATCATCGCCAAGTGTTTCACGTACCTGGCGCATGACATCACGACTGTTTGCTCCAATAAAACGCTTAACGCTCATGCCTTACCTTATGTATGTACAAGAAACCGATGCGCTGGTTACTGCCTGTCATGCTTAGCGCCCCCCCACTATCGTGGTCACGCGCAACGTACGGTCATCGGGGATCTCAGCTTGAGACATGACGACAAGGTGACGCAAGCGGCGACGCAAAAAGCGCGATAGCACGCCGCGCAGGGAGTGCTGAACGACCAGCACCGGCGCGTCGCCACTGCCCTCATGACGCTCCAGTGCTTGCTGCGCCTGTGTCATTAAGGTTTCAGCAAGGCCCGGCTCCATTGCCCCATTTCCATTCATTGCTTGCATTAGCACCTGCTCAAGCTGGGCATCAAGTCCCATCACATTGAGAGTTTCCTGCCCGGCAAACCATTGCTGTGTAATGGCGCGACCTAATCCGATACGTACAAGCGCGGTAAGCTCGTTGGGGTCTTGTTGCTGTCCGGCAAACTCGGCCAGGGTATCCAAAATAGTGCGCATATCACGGATAGAGACATCCTCTTCCAGCAGATTTTGCAAAATACGCTGCAAGATGGTGAGCGAAATCGCTTTGGGCACGACCTCTTCTACCAGTGACTTCTGATCATCGCCTAGTTTATCGAGCAGCTTCTGCACCTCTTGGCGACCCAGCATTTCAGGTGAGTGACGGTGCAAAAGATGGTTTAAATGGGTGGCAATCACGGTGCTTGCATCCACCACGGTGTAACCATAAACCTGAGCGTGCTCACGCTGGTTAGTGTCTATCCATACCGCCGGCAGGCCAAAGGCCGGATCTTGGGTAGCCGTTCCCTGCAGCTCTCCAGACACTTGGCCTGGGTCGATCGCTAACCATTTGCCTGGCTGCGCTTCAGCGCGGCCAATTTCGGCGCCTTTCATGGAGAGCACATAGGTATTGGGCGGAAGCTCCAGGTTATCGCGAATATGCACAACAGGGGGCAGAAAGCCGACTTCCTGGGCAAACTTTTTACGCACGCTTTTAATACGCCCTAACAGCTCACCTTTCTGGCGGGCATCTACCAGCGGGATCAAGCGGTGCCCTACTTCCAGGCCCAAGGTATCGACCAGTTGAACATCTTCCCAACTGGCTTCCGGGGTCTCCTGCAGGGCAGGCGGCTCCGCGATAATTTCTTCCTGCACCTGGGCTTTCTGCTTGTTACGAATCAAGAACCAGGCTAAACCGCTTAGTAGCGCCGTAAAGATCAAAAAGACCAGATTGGGCATACCCGGCACTAAGCCTAATAGCCCCATGACCATCGCGGCCAGGATCATGACCTGAGGGTTCACAAACAGCTGGCTGATCATCTGCTGACCAACGTCCTGGTCGGTATTAACGCGGGATACCGTCACACCGGCGGCCGTTGAAATAACCAGCGCCGGGATCTGCGCAACAAGCCCATCACCAATGGTTAACAGCGTATAAGTACGCCCGGCGTCTGCAAAACTCATATCATGCTGCAGCATGCCGATCAGCAGACCACCGATAATATTTACCACCATGATCACAAGACCAGCCATGGCATCGCCGCGGACAAACTTGCTCGCACCGTCCATCGAGCCATAAAAATCGGCTTCCTGAGCAACTTCGGCACGCCGCTTTTTGGCATCGTCTTCGCCAATCAGTCCCGCATTTAAATCAGCGTCGATGGCCATCTGCTTACCGGGCATGGCATCAAGCATAAAGCGTGCGCCCACTTCGGCGATCCGCCCGGCGCCTTTGGTGATTACCATGAAGTTAATAATCACCAAGATTAAGAAGACCACCAGACCTACGGCAAAATTGCCGCCCACCAAAAAAGTACCAAACGCTTCAATGACCTTACCAGCCGACGCACCGCCCGCGTGCCCTTCCATCAGGACAACGCGGGTTGAGGCGACGTTAAGCGACAGGCGCAATAGCGTGGTAAACAGCAAAACCGCCGGGAAGGCGGCAAAATCCAGAGGCTTTTGTGCAAACATGCTGACCAGCAGCACCATGATGGCTAGGGCAATGTTAAAGGTGAACAGTAGATCCAGCGCAAACGGCGGCAAGGGCAGGATCATCATGCCCAAAATCATTAGAATCAGCAGCGGCCCGGCGAGCAGCTTCATGCGTACATCGCCCATCCAATCGCGGTGGGTGACCAGCTGGTTCAAACCTTTCATGACTGCGCCTCATTGCCACCGGCACGACCACCGGGGGTTTGCATTTCCGGGGGTACCGGCAGGTTATCGGGGGTTGGGGGCACCTCGCCTCCTTGTTGTGCAACATGCTTCAGGCGGTACGCCCAGGCCATCACTTCGGCCACCGCGGTATATAGTTCAGCCGGCACTTCTGCCTCTAAATCCACGTGGTGGTAAAGGGCTCGCGCCAACGGCGCAGCCTCAAGGCGAGGGACGCCAGCCTCGGCACCCAGCTCACGTATTTTTGCGGCAACGGCATCCGCCCCTTTGGCGACTAATCGCGGCGCACCCATGCTGCCCTCCTGATACCTCAAGGCAACGGCATAATGAGTGGGGTTGGTAATAATCACATCGGCTTCAGGAACTTTGCTCATCATCCTGCCCCGCGCCATCGCCTGCTGCTGCTGACGAATGCGCCCTTTCACATGAGGGTCGCCTTCTGACTCCTTATGCTCGCGCTTCACCTCTTCCTTGCTCATGCGGAGTTTTTTGGCGTTGCTCCACAGCTGAAAAGGAACATCCATCAGAATCACCACGATCAGCGACAGCACCATCAGTCCGGCGGCTTGGGCCGCCATATTAAGCGCGCTGGCCAACGCCTGCTGCACAGGCTGGTCCATCAATGCTAAAAACTTGCCGATATTGAAGTATAAAAAAGCCGAAACCACACTGCCGATCAGTACTGATTTGGCTATCGCTTTGGCCAGCTCAATAAGCGCCTGGGTTGAGAAGATGCGCTTAACCCCTGCAACAGGATTCAATTTGGAAAGCTTGGGCTGCATGGACTTCGCTGAAACCAGCCAGCCGCCTAGCAGGGCAGGCGCAACCAACGCAATCACGGTGAGCAGTAAAAATAGCGGTATCATGGTAAACAGCGTGCGCTGCCCCAGGTCCAGCGCATTGACCAGCATCGGCATCTCTTCCATGGCTTGCCGGCGGTCAAAGAGCAATGCCTGCTCCATAACCATGCCTAATTGGTCATAGAGCATCATTCCCATGCTCCATAAGCCAATGACGCCGCCTAGCAAAAGCAAAAACGTGGTTAGCTCGCGAGAACGAGGCACCTGCCCCTCTTCGCGCGCCTTTTCCATCCGCCTGGGCGTAGCCTCTTCGGTCTTTTCCTGATCGCTATCGTTATCTGCCATGCTGCCATCCGGCTCGTCGTGCGCGGCTCACCATAAATTCAGCCGCCCCAGGGGACGGCTGAACAAAACGCCTATTTTGCCAGATACGGCTTTTTACAATGCCCTAATAACACCGCATTAAAAGCCCAATTCGTCCAATAAGTCGTCCACTTGATCCTGGTCTGTCACGATATCAGGCGCATTTTCCTTGATTTGCGGGCCGTTCAACAGCTCTTCTTTACGTCGTGCAGACTCGCTCTTCCACTGATCTTCCGCTTTACGTTGCATCGACTCGCGGGCCTGCGCACCGGGCACGTTGTCGATCAGCACTTGTACCAGTTGATGTTCGATCTCACGGATCACGTCCATCATCTTCTTGATCACCTGGCCGGTCAGGTCCTGAAAGTCCTGGGCCATCATGATTTCGAGAAGCTCTTTGTTCGTGGCGGCCGTAATTGTCGGCACATCGCTTAGGTAGGTGCGTGTTTCCTTTACGAGCGTCTTGGCATCCGCTAGCTCTTTGGGTGCCTCAAACCAGTCGGCCCATTGCTTATCAAGTACTTCAGCTCGCTCGGCAAGCTCGTCCTGAAGCGGCTGCGCGCGATCAATGGCGTTTAACGCACGATCAGCCGCCTGCTCGGTCATGGTGGCAACATAGTGCAACCGATCGCGGGCGTCTGGAATGGCTTCAGCTGCTTTTTCGATCTCTTTATCCAAACCCAGTTCGCGCATATTATCGCGCAACATGCGGGTCAGCTTACCGATGCGATGAATTAATTCTTCAGCGCCTTCCTCGGACAGCTGGGCAGAGCCGATCTGCTCATTCTGACTCATTACATTGTCTCCTCGCGAACCAGGCCCTTCGGCCCAATCGCTTTATTTACCCATTTTGTCGAAGATTTTATTCAGCTTTTCTTCGAGGGTAGCGGCGGTAAACGGCTTGACGACATAGCCGTTGGCACCCGCCTGTGCGGCCGCAATAATATTTTCTTTCTTGGCTTCTGCCGTCACCATCAACACCGGCAAATGTTTCAAGGCTTCATCCTGACGGATCTCCTTGAGCATTTCCAGACCGTCCAGGTTAGGCATGTTCCAGTCGGAAACGACAAATTCAAAATTGCCTGCGCGCAGTTTATTTAGCGCGTCTTGGCCATCTTCGGCTTCATCAACGTTGGTAAAGCCCAGCTCTTTAAGCAGGCTACGTACAATCCGACGCATCGTAGGAAAGTCGTCGATCACCAGAAAACTCATGTTTTTATCGGCCATTATTCATCCTCTTATCAATACACGTCATCAGATGACGAGTTACTTAGTCAGGGTTAAAAAGCTTCCCACTCTGCATGATCGCTATGGCTGGATACTGGACGTGTCGCTGGAACAGCCGGTACGATTTTTTGCGCAGGGCGAGAAAGGGTTGAGGTAGCTTGCGCCGGTAACGACGTGCGCTTAGGGGCTTGCGATCCCAGCAGCTTGAAGACGGCAACCGCCTCTTCCAAGTGATTGGCCTGCTCTTCAAGCGATGCAGCGGCGGCTGAAGCCTCTTGCACCAGCGCAGCATTTTGCTGCGTTACCTGATCCATTTGGCCGACCGCGTGACTGACCTGCTCAATGCCATCGCTTTGTTCCTGGGAGGCTGCCGATATCTCATCCATGATATCGGTGACCCGGCGCACGGCGGTTACCACATCGGCCATGGTAGAACCTGCCTGCTCGACTAATGTCGAGCCCTGCTTAATCTGGTTCACGGAGGCGTCAATTAGCGTTCTGATTTCTTTGGCAGCATCAGCACTGCGGCTAGCAAGGTTGCGAACTTCACCGGCAACCACCGCAAATCCACGCCCCTGCTCACCGGCACGTGCCGCTTCTACGGACGCGTTCAAGGCAAGGATATTGGTTTGAAAAGCAATCGAGTCGATCACGCTGGTAATATCAGCCACTTTTTTCGAACTGCTCGATATGCCGTGCATTGTTTGAACTACCTGGTCCACTACCTGACCACCATGCTCAGCCGTTGACGAGGCATCCGCGGCCAGCGTGCTGGCTTGGCGAGAGTTATCGGCGTTTTGCTTCACCGTGGCCGTCATTTCTTCCATGCTGGCCGCGGTTTCTTCAATGGCTGCCGCCTGCTGCTCTGTGCGTGAGGAAAGATCGGCGTTGCCGCTGGCGATTTCCCGCGTACCGTAGTGAATTTCAGCACTGCCCTCGCGAACCCGCGTCACGATCGCCGTCAGGTTTTGCTGCATGGCGGCCATGGCCGCAAACAGCCGGCCGATCTCATTATTGCCTGCGCTAGGTACCGGCTGGGTCAAGTCTGCTTCAGCAATTTTATCCAAACGCCTAACCGCATCGTTCAATGGCGTAATGACCGTGCGCCTTAACCCAATATAAATAATCAGCGTAATGAGTAGTGCTACCCCCACCGCGATGGCGCTGACGAGCTTAAAGACGTTGCCTTGGGCTTTGGCATTCTCGCCGATCGTATCAACCCGCTGAAACCCATATTGAACGAACGCCGTTGTGCTGTCGGCAAGGCTCGCTAACGGCTCGACGAGCGCTTCACGCAAATCGCTGTAGGCGTTGATATCCTTCTGAGCAAAGCTTTCGTGCTGCTGCTTTACCAGCGCTATAACGGCACGGAAGTTTTCGATTAACTCACGCCCGTACGCCTCGCCTTGCGGTGTACGGGGAGTCGCAACAAAGTTCTCAAAACGTGCTTCAGAACGCTCGATACGGTCAGCGGCAATCGCCAACTGCGCGTCAGCTTCGCGTGTCTGGCCCATCATCAGATAATTCGAGGCGACCTCCATGGCCAGCATGGCTTGGTTGAGCAGCGAATCAGCGCGATTAATCTCATTAAGCTGGTCACTACTAATCCGGCTATAAGTCTCTAGATTCTCTTGTGCATTGCGGTCCGATATAAAACCGATACCGGTCGTCACTATAATAAGCGTTGCAAAACAGACCAGGGCCGCCACGACGGCCATATGGATACTCATATTGCGAAGTAAACGCGTCATTAGTTCATTCCCCTAAGCCAGCATTGTTATGTAACAAGTTTTTATACTCGCTGAGATCGCCCAGAGGCGGCCACCATCGCCATCAGCCGAGCGGGAATGTCATCGAGTGCAGCAGCTTCCACCGCGCCACCTACGGCAATGGCTTCACGGGGCATCCCAAAAACCACACAGGTTGCCTCGTTTTGCGCAATGGTAGGAGCGCCAGCCTGACGCATTTCCAAAAGCCCCACAGCCCCATCTTTGCCCATGCCGGTCAGAATCACCCCGATGGCGTTACGCCCAGCCTGTTCCGCGGCGGAATGAAACAGCACATCGACGGATGGCCGATGCCGGTTGACCGGTGGCCCGCTGTCCAGACGTGCCACATAGTTTGCTCCGCTGCGTACGAGCTTTAAGTGCTGGTCGCCAGGGGCAATGTAGGCGTGGCCCGGCAGCACACGTTCACCATCAGTCGCCTCTTTGACGGTTATTCGACACAACCGATCCAGGCGCTCGGCAAACGAGCGCGTAAACCCCCCCGGCATATGCTGGGTGATCAAAATGGCAGGGGAGTTGGCAGGCAACGGCTCTAATACCGCACGGATGGCTTCCGTGCCGCCCGTGGATGCTCCGATGATAATCAGTTTTTCGCTTGAGACTAACGGCGCTTTTAACTGTGCAGGCGGTGGAGCATTTTTATGGCGCGCCTGACGCGGCCGTGAACGTGCGGCCGCACGCAGCTTTTCGGCGATTTCATTGGCGTACTCCATCATGCCATGCCGAATACCCAGGCTTGGTTTGGCCACAAAGTCCAGCGCGCCAAGCTCAAGTGCACGCAGCGTAATTTCCGAACCGCTTTGCGTGAGCGATGACACCATCAAGACCGGCATGGGCCGCAGGCGCATCAGGCGTTCCAGAAAATCGAGCCCATCCATGCGCGGCATTTCAACGTCAAGTGTTAGCACATCAGGGTTGTGTTGCTTAATTAAATCCCTGGCAACCAGTGGATCAGGCGCCACGGCAACCACTTCCATGTCCGGCTGCGAGTTGATAATTTCGGTTAACAAATCACGAATCAGCGCCGAGTCATCGACACACAATACTTTGATCTTGGCAGCGCTCAATGCACGCCTCCTTTGCAGTTAATGCCGGGTATGCTGCCTTGTTTGCACGGATAACCACGCATTAGGCGTATAAAAAACACGAAAATGGTTCCATTAAGCCCGCGTGTATACCGTCTGGCCCCGCAGCTTGAACGCATCACTAATATACGAAAAGTTTTCAGAGTGACCGGCAAACAGCAGGCCATCCGGCTTCATAAGGGGCGCAAACCGCTTAAGAATCTTTGCCTGCGTCTCTTTATCGAAATAGATCATGATATTTCGACAAAAAATGGCATCAAACGGGCCTTTAATCGGCCACTGTGTCGACAGCAGATTAAGAGGCATAAACTCAACCAGCTCGGAAACTTCCGGGCGCACACGAGCGAGCCCCTGTTGCTGCCCTGTACCCTTCTGAAAAAAGCGTTTCACACGGGCTTCATCTAACTTGCGCACCTGCTCTTGTGGATAAATACCGGCGCGCGCGCGGCTTAGGGCATCGGTATCGATATCGGTGGCAACGATTTTCGCCTGCGCCGCTTTGGGCCCCAGGGTTTCCAAAAGCGTCATGGCCAGTGAATAGGGCTCTTCACCCGTTGAAGCGGCCGAACACCAAATAGTGACCGGGCTCTGCTTATGGCGAAGATGCTCTGCCAATAGGGGAAAATGGTGCGCCTCGCGAAAAAACGCGGTCAGATTAGTGGTCAGCGCATTGGTAAACGCCTCCCACTCTTTTGCATCAGGCTGACGCTCCAGGCGCAATAAGTAATCGCTAAAACGTGTCAAACCATGATGTCGAAGGCGCTTGGCTAACCGGCTATAAACCATCTCGCGTTTATGCTCGGCCAACACGATGCCAGCACGCTGGTAAATAAGCTCTCGTATTCGTAAGAAATCCGCATCCGTGAGCATCAGATCTCGTTCAATCTGATGACTAGACGCCCACTGATTGGCGTCGACACCTAGT
Source organism: Halomonas sp. AOP43-A1-21 (assembly GCF_052376775.1). Lineage (NCBI taxonomy): Bacteria > Pseudomonadati > Pseudomonadota > Gammaproteobacteria > Oceanospirillales > Halomonadaceae > Halomonas > Halomonas sp. AOP43-A1-21. The sequence goes on from NZ_JBQSWC010000021.1 coordinate 41,774, forward strand.
TCGCGTTGTTCGCTCAAAATTCTTCCCATTCCTCTACAGGTGTCGCTTGTCGCTGCACAGCAGGCGCGGCTACTTTGTTGCGCGCTGTGGGGCTGGCAAGCGTTGTTGCTTGTTTAGCAGGTAACGTGTTCGCCAAGGCAACAGGGCGTTCTGGGCTCTTCTGGTTAAGCCGAACGGCTTCAACCGATAGCGCGAGCAGGCTTGCTTGCTGCTCTAACGCAACGGCGGCGCGTGCGGTTTCCTGAACACGTACGGCATTTTGCTGCGTTGCCTGATCCATCTCAGCCACCGCCTGATTTACCTCGGCAATACCACTGCTTTGCTCTTCAGAGGCTGCCGAAATTTCGTGCATGATATTGGTAATACTGCGTGCCGCCTCAGCGACCTCACTGATCGCGGCTTCTGCTTTTTCAACCAGCCCAGCGCCCGCATTGACTTCCTTGTTAGAACCGTCAATCAACCCTCGAATTTCCTGGGCAGCGCCGGCGCTTCGTCCGGCTAAATTACGCACTTCTTCGGCCACCACGGCAAAGCCACGCCCATGTTCGCCGGCGCGCGCCGCCTCCACCGAGGCATTCAGCGCCAGGATGTTGGTTTGGAAAGCTATCGAGTCGATGGTATTGATGATATCGGCCATCTTTTGAGAGCTTTGGGTAATGCGTTGCATATTGTCTACCAACTGCGCCATTAGCTCGCCCGTTTGAGAAACCCGAGTAGAGTTATTATCGGCGAGTCGGCGGGCTTCTTGAGCGTTGTCGCTATTCTGACGTACGGTAGCCGTCATCTCTTCCATACTGGAGGCCGTTTGCTGTAGCGAAGCAGCCTGTTGCTCGGTACGTGAAGAGAGCGCTTCATTACCTGTCGCAATATCTTGTGCGGCAGGCGTTACGATATCTATCCCGCCTTTTACGTCGCCAATAATGCTGCTTAAGCTTTTACACATGGCATTAAGCCCATCAAGTAGCTGGCCCACTTCATCGTGCTGACGCTTGGGCGCGGAAGCCGCCAGGTTACCGCCCGCGATTTGCAGCGTAAAACGTGATGCGCCCTTTAGGGGACGTATAATTGCGCGGAAGGTTAACCAACCAATCGCTATCAGCAGCGCCAACCCAACCCCCAGCACCACCGCTTGCGTTGCGATAATGGTGTTTTGCGCGTGCTGGGCATCAACCGCCATTTGTTCAGCCGCTTGCTGTTTTTGCTCAATGAGCTGATTCACGCTTTCAGAAAGTGCCCGCCCCTCATCAGACATGACGCTGATGACGGCGTCCAGCCCAGTAAACGCTTGGTAGGTCTCTTCGGCTTGCAGCACACGGGCCGCCTGACCCATTCCCTCCTCAAGAAAGGCCTGAAGTTGATCGTTAAACGCACTGGCAAGCGGCGTGTTATTGACCGCACGGGTGTAATAGCCCTGCCATACGGTGGCTACTTCTTCAGCACGCTGCTCAATGGTTTCACCTATTTCAAAACGCTGATTGATCAACTCCATACGCTCTGGTTCAATCATTCCCTGGCGCGTATTGGCGATCATTTGGTCAATTTGTTGCAGCCTGACGACGTCGCGCAAACCATCGCTATTAAGCCTCTCAAGCCGCTCACTTGACGCGTTAAGACCGTAAAGACCCAAGCCCCCGCTAATCAACAGCAACGCCGCAGCGACCACAATCATGCCAACCAGTTTGGCGCGGATGGTATTCAACTGAATCCTTTTCAGCCACTGGCCGACACCACGCTGTCGCAGACGCCCTTTATCCAGGTAGAAATGCTTGTTACGTCCTTCCCGTATCTCAGCATAAGCCTGTTCAGCATGCTTTATGGCCTCACGTGAGGCTTGAACGCGCACCGAGGCGTAACCCACCACCTGCTCATTTTCAATGATTGGCGTTAAGCTGGCGTCCACCCAGTAGTGATCACCATTTTTACAGCGATTTTTAACCAACCCACGCCAGGTATCCCCGTTCTGTACGGTTTTCCACAAATTATCAAACGCGGCAGGCGGCATATCCGGATGGCGAACCAGGTTATGCGGAGCACCTATCAACTCGTCATGCGTGTAGCCACTTATCTCAATAAATGTCGGGTTCGTGTACGTAATACGACCTTTTAAATCCGTACGAGAGACCAGAAAATCGTCTTCTTTTAGCTCGACTTCACGCTGCGAAATGGGTTGGTTATTGCGCATTTAGGGGCCTTATTGTTCAGTTCTTAAACTATCGTTGTTTATAGCGTTTGCTATTAAAATGCTTCCCAGGCTTCTGTTTCCACCTTTCTTGAAGCAGTGCCGATAGAAAGAGGCTTGGAAGTGACGGACTCGACAGGCCCCGCCGTGGATGAGGCGGATACAGGCGTTGGGTTATGAGCAACCTGAAAACGCTCAACGGTATTTCTTAACCGCGCCGCTTCATCTTCAAGCTCATTGGCGTTATGAGCGGCATGCTGAACAAGCTGGGCATTTTGCTGAACCACTTGGTCCATTTGTGCAACCGCTTGATTAACCTGAGCAATACCGTTGCTCTGCTCTTCGGAGGCTGCAGCAATTTCATCCATGATATCGCTGACCCGCTGCACTGCATCAACCAGCGCTTGCATGGTCTCACCTGCCTGATTGACCCGCTGCGTGCCGGTCTCTACTTTACCCAGCGAGGTATCAATGAGCGTACGAATCTCCTTCGCCGCGTTAGCGCTGCGGCTGGCCAGGCTACGCACTTCCTGAGCGACCACAGCAAACCCCTTGCCATGCTCACCCGCGCGGGCAGCCTCTACCGATGCGTTAAGCGCCAGGATATTGGTTTGAAACGCGATATTATCAATCAGCGTGATGATATCGGCCACTTGTTGAGAGCTGGCATTGATATCCTGCATGGTTTCAACAATACCGCTCACTTCTTCACCGCTTCGCCTCGCTGTTAACGTAGCGTTTTGCGCAAGCTGGCTAGCCTGACGTGCGTTATCGGCATTGTGGCCCACCGTTGAGGCAAGCTGTTCCATACTGGAGGCGGTCTCTTCAAGCGAAGAAGCCTGCTGTTCAGTACGTGAGGAGAGGTCGTTATTACCGCTGGCAATCTGTTGAGAGCGCGCATAAATGGACGACCCACTGCCACGCACAACGCTCACTGTTTCTGATAAAGAAGCCTGCATATGCGCCATCGCAACGTATAGCCGGCCTATTTCATTATTGCCCGGTGCCGAGATCTGCTGGCTTAAATCGCCCTGCGCCATGCGTTCGAAATAGCCAACCAAACGATCCAGTGGCTTAAGTACATTGACCGTCACGCCCCAAATCACCACCACGACGGTCGTCACTGTGATCACCACAATGGCAATGAGCGCCCAGCGAATGCGGCCGGTAAAGTCCGAGAACTCTGCCTGTTGAACGTTGCCGTCACTGGCGGCCTGTATGATGGCTGCGCCATGCTGAAGGGCATAAAAACCGATGCCACAGGCCACAATCACCAGTAACGAAAAGGAAGCAAGCACCAGCCCCCAACTGAGCCGCACGGTCATGTTTCCCAACATCTGCCGCATTAGCTGTGTCACAATGTTTTCTCCAAACACAACGTCACTCGCAGGCGCATTCCTTGGCGCTAGAGGGGCCGTTCAACTTGGAAAGACACGTTCCGTGTGGCCTTTTTAGTACAAAGTAGCGGCAGTCGCCTTAACGATTGCTGGTGCTATCCACCAATGCCATCTCTTCACTGGTAAGCAGCTTATCGATATCGACAAGTACCAGCATGCGGTCATCCAGGCTGCCAAGACCGCTCAGGAAATCAGACGACAGGGTGACGCCAAATTCAGGCGCCGGTTTAATTTGCTCAGGGTTTAACGTCATGACGTCAGAAACGCCATCGACCACTATACCCACGACGCGATCGGCGACGTTAACCACAATCACCACGGTCTGGCCACCGTACTCCACGTTTTCAAGATGGAATTTGATACGCAGATCCACAATCGGCACAATCACGCCGCGCAGATTGGTAACTCCTTTAATAAAGTCAGGCGCATTGGCAATACGCGTTACATTTTCGTAACCGCGAATCTCCTGCACCTTCAAAATATCAATGGCGTACTCTTCTTCGCCTAATGAAAATACTAAAAACTCACGGTTTTCCGCTTCATCAGCGGCGAGAACCGGCTCATTATTTACCTGACTCATGACGGCTCAGCCTCCTTATAAAAAGAGATAGGTTGATTATTAATCACTTTGCTCGCTTCTTTCTTGACCCTGCTCAAGCGATGCAGTCCTGTGATATCCAAAATTAGCGCTACGCTGCCATCCCCCAGGATGGTTGCCGCCGAAATCCCCGGCACCTTGCGGTAATTGTCTTCAAGGTTTTTCACCACTACCTGCTGCTGCCCAACCAGTTCATCAACCAGCATGGCATAACGACGCCCTTCGCCCTGCACAATGACCGCGATACTCTGGGTAGGATCCGTAATAGCGTTTTCTACATCCAGAACTTCATGAACCGCAATAACAGGCAGGTATTCGTCGCGCACCTTTAAGACAACGTCGTCTCCGGCCATCGCGTACATCTCGCCTTTGGTTGGCTGTAACGACTCAAGCACGGTAGAAAGCGGCAGAATAAACGTCTCCCCACCGACCTTAATCGACATGCCATCCAGTATCGCAAGCGTTAACGGCAGCACGATCCGCGTGTTGGTGCCTTCGCCTTGTTTGGACTGGATCTCAACACGACCGCCCATCCCCTGAATATTACGTTTAACCACATCCATGCCCACACCACGTCCGGAGACGTCGGTCACGGCCTCAGCGGTTGAAAAACCTGGCGCAAAAATAAGCTGGTAAACGTCTTCGTCACTCATGGTGTCGGAGACGCTAAGGCCATTTTCACGTGCCTTGGCTAGCAGTCGCTCACGATCCATTCCGGCGCCATCATCGCGCACCTCAATCAGGATGTTACCGCCCTGATGGCGAGCAGAAAGTACGAGCTTGCCAATACGGGGCTTGCCAAGCGCTTCGCGCTTATCCGGCATTTCAATGCCGTGATCAAGGCTATTACGTACCAGGTGAGTTAAGGGGTCGGTAATCCGCTCAACCAGGCTCTTATCAAGCTCCGTGGACTTACCCTCGGTCACCAGCTCTATCTCTTTACCCAGCTTGCCCGCGGTATCGCGTACAACGCGCGGAAAACGGCTAAACACGAATTCCATGGGAATCATGCGGATAGACATGACCGCTTCTTGCAAGTCTCGGGCATTACGCTGCAAAAGGCTCATGCCATTTTGAAGCGAGCTGTTGCCCACCGACTGATCGTCCAAATCGCTAACCGTTTGATCAAGCATCGATTGGGTAATGATTAGCTCGCCCACCAGATTGATAATCTGGTCGACTTTATCCACCGAAACGCGAATGGAAGAGGACTCGGCGGCCGCCTTTTTCGACTTAGTACTGCTATCGGGTGCCTTTTTGGCCTCTGCAGGTGGGCGCGCAGCTTCTGGCTCAGGTGTTGCAGGCTCCGGTGTTACTGGAGCAGGCGGCGGCGTGCTTTTAGCCTCCTCTGGAGCAGTTGCAGGGGCACCACTCGCTACACGAATCTCAATCTGCTCTGGTTCAATGATGAAACACATGACGGCTTCAATATCGTCAGCGCTGACATCGCCACTCAGTATGACTTCGTAACATTTCTCATCGCCAGACTGCGACTGAACATCGCCCAGCTGCTCAAGCTCTTCAACCAGCAACGTACGCTCTTTTTCAACCACATTAAGCAGGGCGACAATCAGCTGGTTTTGACCGGCTGAGGCTTTCGCTGGTTCTTCAGCCTGGACGACCGGTGCAGGTGCCGCTGCCTCCACCGGCGCATCCAATGTTTGACCAATTTCTTCCAGAGCTATCTGCTGTAATACTTGGCAAATTCTTTCGTACGCCTCTTGATTGGGCGCTTCCTCGTTGCGATAGGCATCGAGTTGCTCATGCATGATGTCTTTAGCCTCTAAAAAGGTATCCACGAGCTCGGCACGCAGTACAAGCTCCCCTTTACGTGCATGATCCAGCAGATTTTCGAGTATATGCGTTGTCTTTTGTAGCACGCTAAAGCCGAAGGTACCTGCTCCACCTTTGATCGAGTGCGCCGCGCGGAAAATAGCGTTTAGCTGCTCAATGTCGGGATTATCGACATTGAGCTCCAGCAAGTGCTGCTCCATATCAGCAAGCAACTCTTCAGCCTCTTCAAAAAAGGTGTCAAAAAAATCCGCTATATCCATGCACCACTCCACTCTAACGTCATATTTTTGTCACAAGCCAACGCTAATCCGACGCATTTGTCGGCAGGGGCTCTTGCGTTAAGTCTTCGACCAGGTCATCCGCAGAAGCAGGCAGCGTGGCATCAGAACTCATCGTTCCCGGGTTGCGAATCGCCTCTGCGATTTCGGGTAGCAAGACGACAAGTTCAATACGGCGATTAACCGGATCCCGAGGATCCGTATCGGGTAACACGACACGGTTAGCAAAGCCTGATACGCGCAGCAGTTGATCAGGATCAAGCCCCCCGGTTACCAGCTCGCGGCGTGAGGCATTGGCACGATCATTAGAGAGTTCCCAGTTGCTATAACCCCGATATCCTCCGGCATAGGGCACGTTATCGGTATGTCCACTAATACTAAGATCGTTAGGCAATTCGTTAAGCAACGGCGCAATAGTACGCAGTAAATTGCGCATATACGGGGCTACCTGATCACTGCCCAACTCAAACATTGGGCGTTGCTCGGTATCCAGCAATTGGATACGAAGCCCTTCACGGGTTAAATCAAAGCGCATTTGCCTGCGTAGCTGACGCAGCTCGGGGTCTGCCTCAATTGCGCGTTCGATGCGCTCCTGTAGATCGGTGAAGAAACGTCGCTCCTGCATGCTTGGCCGGGTCTGCTGCATGGTATCGATGCGCGCTCTTTCACCATCACTGTGTGTCGGGTCCGGGCCACCGCCAGGAATAACCCTGGTACTGCCTGATTGATCACCACCAGTGATCGCCGTCACCAGTGGCGTACTGAAATATTCTGCCACGCCGCGCCGCGTTTCTTCACTGGAGACACTTAAAATCCACATTACCAGGAACAGCGCCATCAGCGCGGTCATGAAATCCGCTAGAGCAATTTTCCAGGCGCCGCCGTGATGCGCATGCACCACCTTTTTACGCCGGATAATAATCGGGCGCTTTTCACCGCCCTTACTCATGCAGTACCGCCCTTCCTGGCATTTTTCACATACTCTTCAAGCTCGAAAAAAGTTGGACGCTCGGCGGTATACAGCGCTTTACGGCCAAACTCAACGGCCAGCTGAGGTGCGTAGCCGTGCAAACTTGCCAATAATGTTATCCGAATGCATTGCATCATCTTTTCTGCTTCCTGGGCTTGCCGACCGGCGAAGCTGGCAATGGGGTTAATAAAGCCGTAACCCAACAAAATACCCAGGAAGGTTCCCACCAGCGCGTGGGCAATCATTTCACCCATCTGTTGCGCAGTGGCATCCGCATAGGTCAATGCCTTGATGACCCCCATTACTGCCGCCACGATGCCGAAGGCGGGCATGGCATCGCCCACTTTTGCAATCGCATCGACGGGGACATGAGCCTCTTGTTCAAATACTTCGATTTCGTGCAGCATCAGCTCATCAATTTCCATCGGTTCCATACCACCACTCACCATCAAGCGCAGATAATCCGTCAAGAACGTCATCACATGAGGGTCAGCCAATACGGTGGGGTGCTCTTGAAAAAGAGGACTTTCTTGAGGGTTGTCAATATCGCGCTCTATTCCCAACATCCCTTCACGACGAATTTTTGACAATAGCTTGTACTGCATTGCCATGACTTCCATGTAGAACGCTTTGTTATATTTTTTTGCTCCCTTGAGCCTGGGCAACAGTTTGAATGTGGCTTTAATGGCTTTTATGTTGTTAGCCGCAATAAAAGCACCCACGCCAGCTCCGCCAATAATGACTAGCTCAAGTGGCTGGTATAAAGGGCCAAGGCTGCCACCAGCCAGCACATAGCCACCAAATACGCATAACAAAACGACTACATAGCCTAGAAGTATCAGCACAAGCAGAGTCCTTGCGGTGTGTCAGTATTAAGTAAGGGAACTAAAATTCATCCATCTGTTCCGATGGTTAGGTATTGTTCCAGCTCAAACGCAAAATTGGTCTCATCATACTAGGGCTAACGTGCAGTTTAATTAAAAAGTACCGCCGCATTTCACCGCTATCTATGCATTAAGGGTCTGCTCGACAAACGCTCTACGAGGCATCTGTAGGATTATTCTTTTCCTTCTGAGCAAGCTGCGATTTACGCGTTTTCCCCGCTCTGGAAGGCGGTTGACAAATACCACATATATAGTCATGTGCCGGGCTATGGGCATGTGCAACGAAACGACCTCTACACCGTGTGCACGTATTTAGCTGCAGCAAATCGCTTTCAAAAAAGCGCACTAACGTCCAGGCACGCGTCAGGCCCAGCACAGGCTCGGCACCTTCCAATATCATTTGTTCATCATAAAGCCGGTAGGCTTTTACGAATGCATCGATCCTTTCGCAACTGGTATCTCTAAGCAGACTTGCGTAGATATTATAAAAAAGCGAAGAATGGACGTTGGGTAACCATGTAATAAACCAGTCTGTCGAAAAAGGCAGCATGCCCTTGGGTGGCGACATCCCGCATACTTCTTTATAAAGTTTAATCAGGCGTGTACGGCTTAATTCAGTTTCCGTTTCCAGCACCTGTAGACGAGCACCCAGTTCAATCAGCTCTATTGCCAGCTGCACTTGGTGCATTTCATCGACCAAGCTCTTCTGACTCACTCCTCATCTCCTGCTGGCAATGATTCAAACGTATCGCAGGCCAATAGCAGTGACGCATGTAAGCCTGCGAGCCCTTGATCACGCGGGTTCTCCGTGACTTGCCGCAGCCGCTTTGCACTCGTCTGGCTAAACCGACACACCAACTGATTGGTGCGTGCCAATTTTGTTAGTTGGCGCGCGCTTAGTGAAGACAGCAGGTCAGCAACATCACTATCTATCTTCAAACGAAACAGTGCAGCCTCACGGTCTTCACTGATCAAACGCTGCGCGAGAAGCAAATAGGCTAAGTTTATTTCTTGAATTTCGTCGAGAAAATTAGTGTGGCTCATAGTGTTCCATCGAACGGCGCAGGCGCTATCTTGTAACCATTATACGGGCGCCTTGATGACTTTTTCCTTACTCAACATCATGGTTGCACACTCTATCTGGATTGGCTACTTGGCTTAGTCGCGGCGTTTTAAGCTCTCTTCGGATAACTCAAACACCCATACCAGTAACTCTGCGACCACCTGGTAAAGCCGAGGTGGTATTTCAGTGTCTAAATCTAGTTGCATCAACAGCGCAACGATTTCAGGCGCATCATGCACATAAATTCCCTGACGTTGAGCTTCGGCCATAATACGCTCAGCAAGCTCGCCATAGCCTTTTGCCACCACCCGCGGCGCACGCTCATTTTCCTGATAGGCAAGTGCCACGGCTTGACGCCGACGCTCATCCGGCACGGTCATGGCTGCTCTCCAGCGGCATGTACCGCGCACGCACTTGAACTTTTTCCAAATCCAAAGCGCCCAAACGCCGCTCTAGAGCGGGTATATCTTTTTCAAGATGATGGTGGGTGGCTTTATCGGCCGTTGTTAAGTCAATGCTTAGCACCGCCCGATAAAACCACAAAGAGACACTAAATGCTCCCACGTTAGGCACTTCTAACTGCATTTCGGAACGCCAACCCTCATCAGGATCGCTATTTTCCTGTTGATTTTCCTGCGTTTTATCGTGGGTTGGCAGATGAATGACCAATGCCATAAAAATACCGGCCCACACGTCACCTTCCCAACGCACCGCAGGCATTACCAACATATCTAACTGCTGGCGCACCAGGCTTTGTAAACTCTCATGAACAATATCGCGGTGTCCGCGATGCTTCATATGCTCTATTTCACGCTCATAAGCGATTATTTCACGTGATGGAGTGTTACTGACGTCGGGCGCAGCAGGAAAATTACTTTGCGCTGGAGCTGCGCTGGGCATTACCGAACGCTCCACGATGGCTTTATCGTTTGGCACATATACCAAGGCGCTACCGGGCGTTATCAGCGCATTGGTACGCGATGCCAAGGACTCAGCATTGGCCAAAAACGGTACACTTGGCAATAAAGGCTGAGTGGCGAGTGGCACCATCAAGGGGCGTGGCCCAGGCTGCATTTGCGGCTCACGCATTAACTGCTGCCGAGACATATCGCCTTGAAACCAGCGCTTTAAATGGGATTCATAAAACAAGCCACTATCACGTACGCTGGCTTCCAGTCGACCTGCCACTTCACTGGCCGCTGGCGAGCCTTGTAGCGTTACTAAAGGCGACGGCGGCCGTATAACAGCGGGGGGAGCTGGAAAGCGCAACAAAACATCCGCGATGCTGCGGGCAGCCGGGCTAAAATGTGTTTGGGTTGACCCTGGCGCAGTTCCTTGCGGTTCGCCGGGGGTAAATTGCCGCTCTCCACCTAAGGAGCCAGGCATGCGCCTTAAATCATTTAACGCGGCAGGAGGGCGCCCATCAAGATCTGAGTCGCCCTGTATAGGACGCGGGCCTTCGCCAGAAGAAACAGGCTTAACGGGCTCACTTAAAGCACGCTGCAACGACACCTCACCCTGCCGCCCCAATACCTGATGCAATAGTGTATCGATGAGCGGCGTGATACCGCTCACGTCGCGGCCTCTTCATCATCAGAACGATGATTTTCAGTGACACCTTGCTGAGGTGCATAGGCGCGGTGTAAATCACGCTGGCGCTGAGATACGCCGATCAGTTTGCCTAGCTCATCACGCCTTGCCACTAGCCGACGACGAATTTCCACATCAAACTCCAAAATACGCTCAAGCAGCTCTGCTTTACGTAGCTTATCGGCCTCATCTAATATCACGGTACTGTCAAGCTCACGCAGCATTTCTACCCGTTTGACATAATATGTACGCTGCTCAATCAGCTCTACCCACTGTTCAGCGCTAGCCAGTTCGTGCATTAGAGTCACATGAACCAGTAACCCTTCATACGCCTCTATCAGTGCTTGAGGCGTGTCGTTGTGGGTATTTATGGAAGCTGCCATGGAGGCCTCATGCGCTCTGCTGTTGACCAATGTCCCGCCATGCGGAGGCGATGTTTTCGAGCAAGTTCTCTGCCTGGTTTAAGCTCTCTTCATCGTTGCGTAGATTAGCGGCGAGCAATAAACGTGCAATATAGTCGTAAAGAGAGGCTAGCCGTTCAGCGATATCGCCGCCTTTCTCTTGATCAAGCGCGGCAGCGAGCCCGTTATTAATAATATCCAGCGCTTTGGATATAGCTTTCCCCTTTTCACTAATATTACCGCTCTGCATATGGATGCGAGCAGCACGAATAGCCGTCTGCGCTCCTTCAAAAAGCAGTACAATAAGCTTATGCGGATCCGCTGACATCACGCCGCTTTCAACTCCTACACGTGCGTAAGCATTGGCACCTCTTCCGTAGGCAGCGCTGCCGCGAGAGTACGTCATTAGCTGGAACTCCTTGTTTGTGGCAGTCATTGGCATAACCGATATAAGGACTGCCACCTGTCTTTTATCATGCGATATGAGCACGCTATGCTCAGCTATAAGAGATATCGGCGCCATCAAGCCAGACTTTAATGGTTAAGCATACTTTTTCGCTGAACGATGGCTAATGTTGATCAAAAAATTACGTTACGTTGAGACCGCCACTTCTTGTGTCGGCTTTCCAAGTCGCTCGCGCACATCACCACGCACCAAACCACCCAGTGAATCACGCATGGGAGGAACTGCCTGCTGCGTCAACACTACCTCCAATGGCGTCCCCGCCTCATCCAAGCGCAGCACCCATGCTAGCTGTTCGCTTGAAAAACGCACCAGCGCTCCAACCGGCAACGCTTTAAAGTGTTCGATATAACGTTTTATCCAGCGCAAGTCGAATTGGTGCGGATGCCCCAAAAGGTGCCGATAAATCTGCTGTGTGGTTTTAGCCGGACGATCAGAACGATCCCTGCGCATCGCTTCAACCACATCAACAATCGCGCTGGCCTTGGCAAGTTCGTTAATATCTTCTCCGCTTAGGCCATCGGGATAACCACTGCCATCCAGGCGCTCATTAATTCCACCAATAACCGCTTGAACAACACTCGCCGATAGCCACTGACAATGCTGGAGGCGATCGATCAACAAGGAGACGTGCTCGCTCATGGCTTGCCGGTGAGTGGCCTCAAAACTTGGCGCTCTAAAGATAACCTGGGGCACCAACACCTTTCCCAAGTCGTGGATCAAGCCACTGGCAACAATTGCCTTACGTGCCTCGCGAGGCATATTTGCCCCTACCAAGTCGAGTAGATGAACCGCAACGGCAATTCCATGGCGCACTAGCAAAGGCTCACGCGACATGCAGCGCGAGGCAAATAACAACGCCTCACGGTCCTCTTCATGAAGCGCCAGCACGCGGTCAGCATTACGCGATAATCGCTGGGCATCAATCCCACTCCCCTGCTGCAAAAGCAGCAGTTGAGCATTAAGATAGGCAGCCACCTTTACCAGGCGACGCGCCATCGGCGTTGCATAATGTTTTATATCGCGCCGCCCAACCCCCTCACTGCCTATACGTCTCTTGGGCTGCTCAAAGAGCGGCGATGGCTGCCGATCCTCCTGCACTTCTTTTTGGTAACGAGCGGCTTCACGCTCTATCTCACATACGAAATACCAAACCTGACGTTCTTGCTCTGCCGTAAAATTCGAAAATTTAAAACCGACGCGCAGCAGATGCTTTTCTGAGTCAACCTTCTGGTGGCGCGCAATGGCATGACCTTCAAAATAAGTGCCATCCGGAAAGCTAAGAGCAAGCTTAAGAGGAGCGTCTGCTTCAGCTAATATACCGCTAGCCGTCATCGGCAGCTCCAGCTGACATCCCTCTTGGGATATATCGCGCAACTCGCCAACCGCAGTTTCACCCAACACACTAAATACGCTAGCCGCTACCGCCATCCCCATGCGCAGCTCAGCACGAAAAGATTCGCGACGCTGAAGCACATCAATCGTCTCGGGGTAGTCACTGCAACATAAAAAGCGCCCCCCGGAATGACGTGTCTCGGTCAACGCCAGTAGCGGCGTACGAACTACTTTTCCCTGAGTCTGGCCTTGCAGATAGAATGTCTCACCACTTTGTAACCGACCAAGCAAGTAGTCGACCGAAGATAAGTCCATTACCAGTGCTTTATCTACATGCTGTTCCATAAGCACAATAGGCTCAGCGCGGGCCTCAGGCGAAGCCATGCAAAGCGATACACCGCCATTTTCAATCATTGTATTTAGCAGAGATTCAATCACCACTGAGCTGGCAATTGTTTCATACTCATCTTGCTGCGCTAGCATGTTCGCCTCGTTTTTTACGACCGCGTTAATAGAAACCTATTGTGCAAGGAAACTCTTATTCAAAAAAACTACTGCACGCGGCGAAGCATAGCAGATGCTTTCTAGTAACCGCAGATATTGTAACGGCACCGTTACAATATCAATTTCTCAGCATAGTTTGGCGCATATAAAGTTTACGGCGAACCGGCCGATGGTATGAGTGAAGTCCGATAAAAGATCGCTGGGCTGATAATGCATCAAACGAATAAAGTCTACCGGCAGGTAGCTAACAGTAGCGCTTATCTTTATGGGAAATAACCGACATGACACCACCACTCATCGATACCACAGCAGCACTAGCAGTAACGCCAAACCGCTTAACGCCCCAACAGCGCCTAGATAGCACGCTAAACCAGCTATCTACAGCGAGCACTTCATCACCGTTATCAGATGCAGATCAAACGAGCATAAAAACAGGCGAGCTGGTTGAACCCATCCAGCGCATTAACACGGCGATGCGCGTTCATGGGCTAGAATTTGATGTTAGCGAGGAATCTTCACGGGTTGTGACGCGCGTAATTGACCGCGAATCTGGGGAGGTTATTCGTCAGATTCCTGCGGAGGAAGTACTCGCCATTGCCGAACGCCTAGAAGAAATACAGGGCCGCCTTATCTCGTTAGAGGTCTAAGGGCGAGAAAAGCGAGCGTTAAACAAGCACCATACGATGGTTTTATAATGGCGCCCATTTTCAAGAGAGCTAAAGACGCTAAGGCTACAGGCAGTTACACCTGCATATTCATAACGTCGCGATAGGCAGTTACCAGACGGTTACGTACCTGCAGCCCCATCTGAAAAGCAACGCTCGCTTTTTGCATATCCACCATCACGTCGTTTAATGCGACATTCGGCTCACCCGCCTGGAAGGCCATGGCTTTCGTATCGGCAGCTTTCTGAAGGCGGTTAATGCGCTGAATTGAGGCTTGTAACTCGCTGCCAAAGCCACCTTGCCCTACGGCTGTCGAGACGTGTGTACCCTTCAACGGCTGTGATGCCGCCTGCGTGGCCAGCCCCTGCATTTGCTGAAGCGCTGCTTGGATAGCAGGTGTACTCATCGGCATGCCTCATCGGCTTTAAATGAAATAATGGGCAAAGCCTACCACTACTGGTAGCGCACTCATACGAACAAATACGCCCTAAAAGCCAAGCTTTTCGTTCATTTATGCTCGACACACCCCAGGATAATGGCGCCCATCACAATTCCGCCCCATTCTCTTGGCGGATAACCGCGATTGACGGATATAGCCTATGCCTTCTTTGGTGATGCGCCTGGGCCGACACCTGTTTTGCTTACCCCTATGGAGGGATGCATGAGTGAAATTGGTGCAACGGCAGGCCGTCAAAGTAACACGACACAAAGTGCCTCCCGTAGTAACTCAACAGACAGCGACGCAAAAAGTTCTTCACCGACTGAGCGCTTGCTAAAACAGTTACGCGGTAACCCATTGGTCATTCTACTGATCGCAGGGGCTGCTTCAATTGCCGTGGTGGCAGCACTTTTCATGTGGGCAAGTAGCCCAGAATACCGCGTTCTCTACAGCAATCTTAATGAAGCCGATGGCGGACGGATTATTGCCGAACTTGATAGCCGCGCCGTGCCCTATCAGTTTAGCGCAGGCGGCCAGGCGCTGCTTGTGCCTAGCGATCAGATTCATACACTAAGGCTACAGCTTGCCGAGCAGGGCTTGCCCCGGGGCGGCAACGTCGGCCTTGAGTTAATGGATACCCAAGCGTTTGGCATTAGCCAGTTTGCTGAGCAGGTAAATTACCAGCGCGGTCTGGAAGGCGAGCTTGCCCGCTCGATGGAGTCGCTCGGCCCAGTCGAGCGCGTTCGCGTGCACCTCTCTTTAGCCAAACCGTCTGTGTTTATTCGTGACCGCGAGCCAGCCAAAGCCTCGGTCATACTCACCTTGCTACCCGGCCGAGTGCTGGGTGAAGGTCAAGTAAGTGCCATTGTGCATATGGTTTCCAGTAGCGTGCCTGAACTAGCCGCGCAAGACGTCACGATCGTCGATCAAAACGGTCGGCTGCTGTCTGCTGATACCACGCGAGGGAGTGACCTTGATGGGACTCAGCTTGAATATATAGCGGAAGTCGAACGCTCCTATCAGCGACGCATCGAGCATATTCTTACCCCCATTTTAGGCAGTACGAATGTCCGCGCTCAGGTTGCTGCGCAAATTGATTTTTCACGTCGCGAGCAAACGTCGGAACGCTACGGCCCTAACCAGCCCCCGAATGAAGCGGCCGTACGTAGCCGCCAGCTTAGCCTCTCTTTCGATGGTGATGATCCCTTAGCGAGTGGAATTCCTGGTGCATTAAGCAACTCCCCACCCGGCACAGCCCCCTCTCCCATCAATCAGCCTGATGGTGAAGAAGGCGAGGAAGAGGTGCCGCCGGAGGCACTGCGCAGCCTGCGTCAAGAAGACGTGGTCAACTATGAGGTTGACCGCAGCGTTGAGCATGTGCAGCAACGACTCGGCCAAATTGAGCGGCTTTCAGCGGCGGTTGTGGTTAATTATCGTGATGTGATCAATGACGAAGGTGAGCTTGAACGGGTTGCGTTAACCGATGTTGAAGTCGCTCAGATTGAGCGCTTGGTACGCCAGGCTATGGGATTTTCTCAAGTACGTGGCGATCAGGTTGAAGTGGTGAACTCACCCTTCGCCGACACCCGCGAGGAAATGACTGAGACTGTATGGTGGAAGCAGCCAGAGACACTTGCAATGGCAGGTACGCTAGGGCGTTATTTGCTAGTTGCCTTGGCGGCACTGTTGATTTACCTACTGATTCTGCGCCCCTTAATCAAGCGCTATACACAGCCCCCGGTAACGGCGCCTACAGCGACACCTGGTCGTACGCTTAGCACCAGCGTGGGCGATGAAGACGATGAGAGTGACGATGAAGCGGAAGGTGATGATGACGATACCTATAGCGACAAACCCAAGCGTCGTCGTAAAACATCACTGTACGAACATAATCTCAATGACCTACGCGAAATGGCTCAGGAAGATCCTCGTATGGTCGCCATGATCATTCGTAGCTGGATGAATAATAATGAGTAGCGAAACGGCTAACATGACAGGCGCTCGCAAGAGCGCCATCCTTCTCCTAGCGCTGGACGAAGACAGTGCAGCGGAGGTCTTCAAATACCTAAATGCTAGTGAAGTACAAGATATCAGTATGGAGATGGCGCGCCTGAATCAAGTATCCCATGAGGATATGAAGGCTGTGCTTGAAGCATTCCACCGTGAAACCGAAGAGTTTGTGGCGCTCAACCTTAATTCTAGCGAACACATCCGCTCAGTACTTACCAAAGCACTGGGCAGCGAGCGCGCCTCTAGCCTGATTGAAGACATATTAGAAACCGCTGGTGGCAACTCAGGCATTGATGCGCTCAACCTGATGGAAGCCTCCATGGTGGCTGAGCTTATCCGCGATGAGCACCCCCAGATCATCGCGACTATCTTGATCCATTTGGACCGCCATCAAGCAGCCGATATTCTTGAATTTTTTGAAGAGAAACTGCGCAACGATGTGGTGCTGCGTATTGCAACATTTAGTGGCGTACAGCCCGCAGCCTTGCAGGAGCTAACCGAGGTTCTAACCAGCATGCTGGATGGACAAAACCTTAAACGCAGCAAAATGGGCGGCGTAAGAACGGCGGCCGAGATTCTCAACCTGATGAACTCGTCCCAAGAAGAGACGGCTATCGAAACCGTTCGCGCCCACAGCGAAGACTTGGCCCAAAAAATTATCGACGAAATGTTCCTTTTCGAGAACCTACTCGACCTGGACAACCGCGCTATACAGATGGTGCTGCAAGAAGTCGAAACCAACTCTCTGGTGGTGGCGCTCAAAGGCGCTCAGGAAGCCCTGGTCGACAAGTTCCTGCGCAACATGTCTCAGCGCGCTGCCGACCTGGTTCGCGAAGATATGGAAGCACGCGGCCCAATACGCGTCTCACAAGTCGAAACGGAACAAAAAGCAATCTTGCAAGTGGTGCGCCGCTTAGCTGATTCCGGTGAAATCGTCTTAGCCGGAGGAGATGACGAGTATGTCTAATTCGTCGTCAGAATTTGACCGCCATAGCAGCTGGCAGCGCTGGCAAATGGATGAGCTTCCCGCCTCCAACCAAGGCAGCGACCAAGCGACCAGCGGCCCCACCGCGCATCAACGCAAAGTGCTGGCCGCCCAAAAAGCGGCTGAGCAGGCTCATCAGCGCGAACAGCAAGAGCGTCAGGCACTCTATGAGCGTCTTCGCCAAGAGGCTGAAGAAGCCGGCTATCAGGCAGGTTTTCAACAAGGCATGGAAGAAGGTACGGCAAAAGGTCTGGAAGACGGTCGTTTGCAAGCCCAGGATGAACTGCAAGAGCAATCTCGCTTAGCGATAGCGCCTTTGAATACCCTGGCAAAGCAGTTTTCAGAGGCACTGGAACGCATTGACGACACCATCGCGCATGATCTTGTTGAACTCGCACTAGCGACAGGCAAGCAGTTGGCAGGCAAAGCCTTACAGGAAACACCCGAGCAGATACTTAATATCGTGCGTGAGCTTTTACACACCGAGCCGCCTCTGGTGGGCCAGCAGCGCTTATGGTTAAACCCTGACGATCACAGCTTGGTAGAAACGCATCTGGGCACAGAGCTCAGCGCGGCCGGCTGGAAGTTACAGCCTGACGATCAATTAGCTCGGGGTGGCTGCCGAATTACTAGCGCCCAAGGCGAGCTGGATGCAACCTTTGAAAGTCGTTGGCATGCCATCCAGTCGCAGGCTAGAAAGCGCCATTCATCTAACACTGCGTCTTAATAGGCGAACACGTAATGAATGACTCCACCTGCCCTCACCAGCATCGCTGGCATAAAGCCATCCGCCGTACCACACAGCGGGTAAGCCATTTGCCATGCCATCGCAGCAGCGGCCGCGTAACGCGAGCGACAGGGATGGTCATTGAGGTAGTCGGGTTACGTGTGGCCGTCGGAAGCGCTTGTCGTATCGAGCTCCCTGGGCCGGACGGCCGCCTGACCGATAGCCATAAACATGCAGAAGCTGAAGTCGTTGGGTTCGCAGGCGATAAGCTGTTTTTAATGCCATTGGAAGAGATTTCGGGATTAATGCCCGGTGCCCGGGTCTCTCCCCTGGGAGATGGAAGTGGCCACAGTGCACGACGCTTTCCCATTGGCGATGAACTGCTGGGTCGTGTATTAGACGGTAACGGTAATCCGCTGGATGACCGCGAGGGCCTTGAAGATGTGCCCCATGCCACGCTTAGCTCAGCCCCCCTTAATCCGCTATCACGAGCGCCTATTGAGGATCAGATTGATGTGGGCATTCGCGCAATCAATGCGCTTTTAAGCGTCGGCCGTGGCCAGCGAATGGGGCTTTTTGCAGGCTCGGGGGTAGGTAAATCGGTGCTGTTAGGCATGATGGCACGTTATACCAAAGCCGATGTGATTGTTGTCGGGCTAATCGGTGAGCGTGGCCGAGAAGTACAAGATTTTATTGATCATATTTTAGGGCCTGAAGGCCGTCGTCGCTCGGTTGTAGTGGCCGCGCCAGCGGATACCTCGCCACTTCAGCGGCTACAAGGGGCAGCTTATGCAACGCGCCTTGCCGAAGGCTTTCGTGATGCCGGCCGCAATGTGCTGCTAATTATGGACTCATTAACACGTTACGCCATGGCCCAGCGTGAAATTGCTCTCGCTATTGGTGAGCCTCCCGCGACAAAGGGCTATCCGCCTTCCGTGTTTGCCAAGCTGCCAGGCCTTGTTGAACGGGCCGGCAATGCTGAGCGCGGCGGTGGCTCGATTACAGCTTTTTATACCGTTCTTACCGAAGGCGATGACCAACAGGATCCGATTGCCGACTCGGCCCGGGCGATTTTGGATGGTCATATTGTGTTATCACGCGGTTTAGCCGAAGCCGGCCATTACCCAGCGATTGATATCGAGGCTTCGATCAGTCGCGCCATGACGGCGATTACGACACAAGAGCAGCTACAAGAGGCCCGCGTTTTCAAGCAGATGTTTTCCCGCTATCAGCGCAATCGCGACCTGATTAGCGTTGGTGCTTACAGTCCAGGACACGACCCAAGACTTGACGAAGCGGTGAATCTTTTTCCCGCGCTGGAGCGTTTTCTTCAACAAAATATTGATGAGTGTGCAACGCTTGAAGACTCACACCAAGCACTGCATGCCGTGGTGGGAGGCCGCACATGAGCCATTCGCAACTCGAAATGTTAACGGGCTTAGCCAAAGATGCCCGCGACCAAGCAGGTAAACTGCTTGCCCATGAACGACAAACTGAGCAGCAGACCGCCTCTCAGTTACAATCACTTAGCCAGTATCGCGCCGAATATGCCGAGCGATTGCAAAAGGCGATGAGCGAGGGTATCGACCCTGCCACGATGTACAATTATCAGCAGTTTTTAGCCTCGCTTGATGCGGCATTAAGCCGTGCCCGCCAAGCGTTAATTGCTCAACAACAGCGTGTCCAGCAGAGCCAGCAACACTGGCAGCAAGAGCAGCGTAAACTCTCCTCCTACGATACACTGGCGACGCGTCGGCTATCAGAAGAGCACCGCCGCCTTGAGCGCCATGAGCAAAAAACCAACGATGATCTGGTGACGGGCCGCTTGGCTCGCCAGCGCAATGAGAAACCGCATTAGCGGCGCCGAGGAACGGTATATGAATATACAATTATTGCTTTCGGGGGCTCAAAGCCAAGGTGCCTCCTCGGTAACCAAGCAGACGTTATACAGTACCTTGGAATCGTCTCAAGGCGCCTTTCGCCAGGCGCTTTCTCAAGCTGCCAACGCGCCGTCAAACGCTTCTCAAACGCATCAGACCAGCGATCCAGCCGCTATAACAGCTCAACCGTTGCAAGCACTTGGCTTTGAATTTAGCGAACAATCACTTGCCTCGCTATTATCAGGGGAAAGCTATGCGGGCGAGGGGTTGACACCGCTTGATGAAATTGCAGCCCGCATGGACCTGGTTGCCTTGTTCGCCGAGATACCGGCTGCTGACGCACAGCTTGAGAAAACCCCGACGCTGGAAACGCTTATCCAACAGCTCAACCTGGGTGAGGATCAAGTTGCAGAGCTTCTGGGCGCACTCGGCATACGTCATCAAGCCGACCAAGCATCGGGGCTTACAGAGTCGCTTGCAAGCCTTAGCGAAGAGCACGCTGACCAACTGATTAGCGCATTAAGCATCTTGTTGGCGGCGCCTCAGAATAGCGTTGCTCTTCAAACATCTGCTGCACCGACTCAATTAATGAATAGCCAGAGCGCGTTTAATCAGGGCCCGCCGCCCCTCCTTCATGCCACTCCAGCTGGCTCGCCAAATCAGACCACTGCGCCGGTAAACGGCCAAGAATTTCTGACACAACTTGGAGCGCTGGCACCCGCAACGCAGGCAGATAGTCAGGCCATGTTGTCTGTCCTTGAAGATCGCGATCCATCGTTACGCGCAAGCCCAATAGCCACGGCACTGTCAGGGCACACAGCACTTGGCAATACCTCCTCCATAGCAGCACCGGGAGTTCCCACCGCACAGGCTTCAATAGGCACGTCTGTTAACAGCCCCGCCTGGCCTGCGCAGCTTGGCCAACAGCTTGTGCAGTTCGCTCAGCGCGGTGGAGAGCAACAGGTGAAAATGCAACTGCATCCGGCGGAGCTTGGTCCTCTTTCGATCACTTTAAAAGTAAGTGAGCAGGGCACGCAGGCGCATTTCTTGGCGTCTCATATGCAGGTTCGTCAGGTTATTGAGCAAGCGATACCTCAGCTACGTGAAGCGCTTGCGGAGCAGGGCATTTCATTAGGAGAAACGTCCGTTGGCGAACAGCATAGCTCCAATGAGCAAGCCTTTGCCCAAAACGGCAATTCAGCCACTTCAAATGGCAGCGGTGGCGTCTCCGAAGCGGACAGTGACTCAGTGACGCCTGCGGCGGAAAATCATTCTATAACGCTTGATGGCCGAGTTGATCTTTACGCTTAGCGGCAGCGAAATTGATAGCAACTTACGATTTAGATACGTAGAAAACAGCTAAACCAAAAGATAGGCTCGCCAAGCGAGCCTGTTCATTTCATCACTCACAGCCATATTAGGCATAATGCGTAATCAGTGGCATGTGTAGCGATTATGGGAACGAAACGAGAAATGGCTGAAAAAAGCGGCGGCTCCAAAAAACTGCTCTGGATAATGATTGTTCTAGTGCTCCTCTCTTCAGCGGGCGCGGCTGCCGCCATTTATATGGTGCTCGACCAGCGAGATGGCCATAGCGCTGACGAAGGAACCCAGCCAACAGCAGAGCGCGAACCACCTGTTTTTACCCGCATTGACCCCTTTACGGTCAATCTCGCCGATGACAGCTATGGGTCTCGCTTACTATATACAGGCATCACGCTGCGTGTAGGTAATGAGGAAAGCAAAGCAATTATCGAAGAACATATGCCTCAGGTGCGTAGCCGGCTACTGATTTTACTGTCGGGTAAACAGGCCAGCGAACTTACCTCGGTTGAAGGCAAAGAACAGCTCGCGCAGGCTATTATCAGCCGCCTCGGCGTTCCTTTAACGGAAAACCAGCCGCCGCTTGATTTACGCGAAGTGCTGTTTACCGAATTTATTGTGCAATAAGCCGGGAACTGGAGCCGTTCATGTCGCAGGACGATCTACTGTCCCAGGAAGAAATTGACGCCTTATTAAAAGGTGTCAGTGGTGATGATGAGCCATCGCCTTCAGCATCGCCATCACAGGATGAGGCGCGCATTCGCCCTTATGATCCCTCAACGCAACATCGGGTCATTCGTGAGCGGCTGCATGCACTCGACTTTATCAATGAGCGCTTTGCCCGCTACTTCCGAAACGGTTTATTTAACTTGATTCGGCGCAGCGCCGATATCACGGTTGAATCCGTTCGCTATCAAAGTTTTAGCGAGTTCTCACGCAATGTTCCGGTGCCGACCAACCTGAACCTTGTGTCAATGAAGCCCTTGCGCGGTTCTGCACTCGTTGTGTTTCCACCCAATCTTGTGTTTATGGTAGTGGATAACTTATTTGGCGGCGATGGGCGCTTTGTCACCAAGTCAGACGGTCGTGAGTTTACCAATACAGAGCAGCGCATTATTCACCGCCTACTGAACCTGGCCATCGATGCCTATCAGGAAGCGTGGAAAGTCGTGTATCCGCTTGATGTTAATTTTATGCGCTCTGAAGTGCAGTCCAAGTTTGCCAACATCACCAATTCCCCCAACGAAATTGTAGTTAATACCAAGTTCAACATTGAGGTGGGCAACCTCTCAAGCAATTTCCAGATCTGCATGCCTTACGCCATGATTGAGCCTTTACGAGACCTGCTGGCCAACCCTATCAATGATAGTAATCACGACCATGACGGCACTTGGTCCCGCCGTATGGCCAGCGAGTTACGTCAATCTGAAGTAGAGCTTGTAGCGGAGTTTGCCCAAATACCTAGCCGTATTGCGCACGTGATGGGGCTCAAGCAAGGCGACGTATTACCGTTAGATATCCCCAATACGATAACCGCTCGTGTTGATGGAGTCCCCGTCATGGAATGCGAATATGGCAGCCAGCGTCAGCAGCATGCGCTGCGCGTACTTCACATGATCGACCATGCCGCTATGAATAACGTATCGTCAAAGGACTTTATTAAAGGTTCGACGCGACAGAAAGCCAAGGAATCCAAAGCATGACTGATCCCAACAAACCCGATCAAAATGTCTCCGATGACGATTGGGCGGACGCCATGTCTGAACAAGCAGAGAACCCAGCCACTAACGATGTCGCCGACGAGGAAGATCCATGGGCGGCGGCGATGGCCGAACAGGAAGCAGCGGAAGAGCAACCCGCACCTAGCGACGCGGCACCTGACACTTCAACAGCCAAAGCGGCAAGCGACGATATCTTTCGCCCTCTCAGCGCCATAGGTGAAAGTGCGCAGGCGCGTGATCTTGAAATGATCATGGATATTCCGGTCAAGCTTACCGTTGAGCTTGGCCGTACAAAATTAACGATCAAGCAACTACTTGAGCTAGCGCAAGGGTCTGTTATCGAGCTTGACGGGCTAGCGGGTGAACCCATGGATATCCTGATTAACGGCTATTTGATCGCACAGGGTGAAGTCGTCGTTATTGAAGACAAGTACGGTATCCGTATTACGGAAATCATTACTCCTTCCGAGCGCATTCACAAGCTTAATCGATGAGCGCTGAAACAACCTCACTCCCAAGCGGCGCGCTAGAGTCGCTTAGCGATAGTGGCGATGCGTTTATCGGCATGGCCATGCTAGGCAAGACTGCCGCGGCGCTGGCATTTGTTATTGCCATGATTCTGCTTTGCACGGCACTTTTAAAACGCTGGCAGAACGTGCGCCCCCAACAGGGCGCTCGGCTTCGCGTTATCACCAGCACTGCAGTTGGAAATCGCGAGCGTGTCGTGGTGGTGGAAATCGAAGATACCTGGCTGGTCCTTGGGGTAAGCGGTGGGCGAATTACCAAGCTACACGAGCGCCCAGCCCCAGAAGAGCGCCCACCCGATGACTCTCCCGCCCCTGATGCTCCACGCTTTTCACAGCGGCTTTCTCAGGCGCTGGTAAAAAACCGGCGCAGAAGTACGCGCGACGACCCCCACCAAACACCATGAGGCATAGGATGCACTCCTCTCGGCCCTACTGGCAGTCTTGGCTGCTGTTTGGCATTGCGATTACGCTTTGTATACTGGTTAATCCCGCGCACGCACAGCAATTGCCAGGCATTATCTCGCAACCGCTTGAGGACGGTGGTCAGCAGTGGTCGCTATCACTTCAAACGCTGCTGTTTTTAAGCTCGCTGGCTTTTTTGCCCGCAATGCTACTGATGATGACCAGCTTTACCCGAATTATTATCGTCCTTAGCCTTCTTAGAACGGCGATGGGTACACAGGCAACGCCGCCTAATCAGGTACTGTTAGGTATTGCTCTCTTTTTGACCTTTTTTATTATGTCACCCGTTCTGGCCCAGGTGTACGACACTGCCTGGCAGCCTTTATCCAACGAAACCATTAATTTTGAAGAGTTTTTGGTGCGGGCCCAACTACCATTTCGTGAATTTATGCTGGCTCAGACGCGAGAACCCGACCTGGCTCTGTTCGTGCGCTTAGCAGATGTAGGCCCCCTACAAGGCCCTGAAGAGCTTCCTTTCAGGGTGCTTCTACCTGCCTTTGTTACCAGTGAGCTTAAAACTGCATTTCAAATTGGGTTTACTGTTTTTATTCCTTTTTTGATTATCGATTTAGTCGTGGCCAGTACGTTAATGGCACTCGGCATGATGATGGTGCCCCCGGTGACGATCTCACTACCGTTCAAATTAATGCTTTTTATATTGGTTGACGGTTGGCAGTTAATCATTGGCTCACTAGCCCAAAGCTTTTATGTTATTTAAGTGCCGCATTAAGCGGCAAGGAGCAATCCAATGACTCCTGAAATGGTGATGAGCATGGCTTACCAGGGCATGCGTGTAACGCTGTTTCTTGCAGGGCCTATACTACTGGCGGCACTCTTCACAGGCTTGATCGTCAGTCTCTTTCAAGCGGCCACGCAAATTAACGAAATGACGCTGACCTTTATTCCTAAAATTCTGGCGGTGTTTGCTGTCTTGGTACTCGCAGGCCCATGGCTGATTAGTTTGATTACTGATTTTACTACCCGGCTGTTTAGCAACATTCCCAACATGGTGATGTAATCCCATGGTGGATATCACCTTTGCGCAGCTGCAAGGCTGGTTAATAGCCTTTCTATGGCCCTTTGCGCGCATTACGGCGTTCATGGCCGCTTCTCCGCTTTGGGGACACTCAAGTATCCCCAACCAGGCGAAAGTAGGGCTCGCCGCGTTAGTTACCATTGTCATTGCTCCCATTCTTCCTGCCATGCCAAATGTGGCCATTATGTCGTGGGCAGGGGTCGGCATCATGGTGGAACAGATGCTTATCGGGCTGGCCATGGGGCTGGTGATGCATATTGTGTTTGCTGTTGTTCAGGCGGCCGGGGAGTATATTGGTTTGCAGATGGGGCTAGCATTTGCGACCTTTTTTGATGCTTCAAGCGGCACCAACATCATGGTGCTTTCGCGTATTTTATATATGATTACGCTGTTGATGTTTTTAGCGTTTAATGGCCATTTAATGGTACTTGAAACGCTGATTATGAGTTTTGTGACCTTACCCATTGGCATAGGAGGCTTAAACCCTGGCGCCTTTGAGCTTCTTGCCCGTTACGCAGGCACTATATTTGCCTCCGGCATGTTACTGGCATTGCCACTGGTAGGCGCCCTGCTGATTATTAACCTGGCGCTCGGCATTCTTAACCGCTCCGCCCCCCAACTTACGGTTTTCAATATCGGCTTTCCCACCTCATTAACTGTAGGTATTACTCTTTTAATGGTATTGATGAACGATATCGGACGTTTTCTGCAGTCGCTCTTTAGCCAAGCGCTTGGAATGATGCAAACCTTAATAGAAACAATGGCACCCATAAACTAAAGCCCCTATATCAAAGCCCCCATGCCTAAAAGGCACAGGGGCTTTAAATGGCGATGTCTATCTGTGGCTTACAATTACATATAGTCGAACAGAGACATACCTTTAATATCGACAAATGCTTTTTGCGATGCCTGCAAGCCAACCTGACGCAAACTGTACTCAGAAATCGCCTCGGCGTAATCAAGATCGACTAAATCTGATAATGTCTGCGTATAGTTCATCATTCGGTTGCTACCGACTGCATCAATAACATCCAGCTCATTCAGCCTTGCACCAGCAGAGGCACGTACCGTCAATACGTTATCCAGTGCGTTATCCAAATCGCGCATTGAGGTATTCAAGGTATTGCGCAGTTCCGCTCGCTCACTGGTACTTTCGGCTGGGGTTTCCAATACACGAATAGCCGACTCTAGCGTTTTAAACAGATCCGGTTCGCGCTGATCGCTGCCTGCCTGGGCGACTAAAATTTGGTCACCTGACTGCGGCTGGCCTTCTAATGAGACTTTCACTCCGCCGAACGAGAGCTGCTGTGTATCCGTGCCGCCAGTATAGGGCTGATCAACATGATCCTCTACGTTAGACCAGGCATTTTTGGCTTCGTCAAAACGCTGTACTGTATAGGTGGGCGCATCCTCCGTTCCGCCGAAGGCGACACGGTAGTCATCCCCATAATTGTCATCGCTAACGTCTGTGACCTGGGGGCCACTAAAGGTCACGCTACCCGTGTTGCGTGTGCCATCTTCTTTGACAGCTTCTGCAATATAGCCAGCACCACTGGGCACACTTTGGAAAATAGTTTTACCATTTTCGGTAACAGGCATTAAGCGGGAGGCGTCAACCTGCTGCTGACGACCATTGACATCGCCACTATATTCAACATTACCTTCAGCCGTTTTAACAAAAGGCGGCGCATTATCTTTATAGCCACCAAACAGATAGCGTCCATTGCCATCGGTAGCATTAGCCTGGCCAATCAGCGTTTCATAAACCCCTTTTAGCTCACTGGCAATCGACTCACGGTCAGCGTTGCTTAGGGTATCGCTGGAGGCCTGGATTAGCAGTGTTTTGGCACTAGTGACCGCATCACTCACGCTGTTTAATATGCTTTCTGTCTGAGAAAGCGAATTGCGAGCAGAAACGCGCGAGTCCGCATACTGCTCTGTGATGGCGATCGACTGATCAACACCAACGGCACGTGATGCCGCCTGCGGATCATCTGAAGGATTCACCACCCGACGAACGCTGGCGATCTGCTGGCTCACCTTTAAAAAATCGCTCTGCTGGCGGTTCATGGACGCCGTGCTTTGCTCAAACATGGTAACGGTACTAATACGCATAATTTAAGCTCCAGAATTAGCCGCGCAGGTTCAAGATGGTATCCATAATGGTGCCCGCCGTATCAATGACACGAGCGTTAGCCATATAGTACTGCTGGTAACGAATCAGGTTGGCGGCCTCTTCATCCAGGTTAACGCCCGACTCAGACTGCTGAACAGCACGCAACTGATCGGTTAGGCCTTGGCGCGCATCCAGGTTGACCTGAGTAATATTAGTGCGGTTACCGACATCGCTGACAATCGATGCATAAGCACCGCTCACTGAAGCGGAGCCACCCACCACGGACTTGCTCTGCAGTTCTTGCAGGGCCAATGCGTTACGGTTATCACCAGTGGCTGCGATAATGTTCTGGCTGACGGTTAACGTTGCCGTTGCATCCTCGTCTGGGAGTTCATCCAGCGTAAAACTGATGCCATCAATAACAACAGCATCTCCAGCTGATAACTTATCTTCAGATGCATCAAAGACTGCACCGTCAACGGTGATTCTTGCTTCAGGCGTCAGTGTCAGCGTACCTTCCTCATCCACCTTTAGCTGATATTGCTTATTCTCAGAAAAAGCGCCGGATGCTGTGCTTAACTCGCTAACATCTAAATTGCCCGTGCTTTTAAATGAGTTAAGCGGGCTGCCGCCTTGGTCATCAAGCCCCGCATCACCAGCGGCTATTTTGTCCACATCAGCAATATTAACTTCCATTCCGTTACCGGCACGGCGTACAGGCTGGATTTCGAAACGGTCGCCGGAGCGCGCACTACCGTTAAATTCAACACTGATACCGCCAAATTTCAACTCATTACCGTTATCCCAAGATTCTTGATCAAACGCTACGACTTGCCCACTATCATTACGTGTAACGACAGGCGCATTGTCTTCAAAACGAACGGTGTAATCAGTTGCCTTAAGCTGGTCGATATTGGCGGCGTCAAATGTCACCGTCACATCAGCATTACCGATATTTTTCTCGTTGGCGTAACCTTGTGGCGCACGTACGGAGAAAAAGTCACCGCCCTGCTCACCATCCAGATCTACGCCTTTTTTATGCTGCTCGTTAAACGCAACGGATAGCGAAACAGCTAGTTGGCCAATCTGATTTTGAGTTTTGTCCAGCGTTTCTGAGCGGAAGGACATTAACCCACCTAACGCACCACCTTTGATCGTTGACTCGTCTAGCTTCGTTAAATTATTACCACCATCACGATAACCGACTACCGTACGCTGTGGGTCAGAATCAGCTTTCACTGCTTCAAGTTGGAATGAGTTTGTTCCCGTTACCAGTGGCTGGCCATTGGGCAAACTAATGTTATAGGTTTTGCCGTCTTGAATATTTAGACGCAGATCCATCCGCTCGTTAAGATCGGAAACCATTTTATCGCGCTGGTTAAGCAAACTATTAGGCGCTTCGCCTGTTCGCGCACGAGCCAAGGCAATCTCTTTATTTAAGCCCGCAATCTGCTCTGTCGTATTATTGATCTGGGTAACTTCGTCTTTGATTTGGCTATTGATATTGCTCTGCATATCCTGCAGATAGCCATCAAAAGAACGGAACTGAGCACTCAATGTATTGGCTGTACCTAATACGCCTTGCCGAGCGGCGGGGTCAGACGGCGAGCTTGCAAGATCTTCCAGCGAAGAGAAGAAACCCTGCATCAACGGCGATAAGCCAGCTGCTCGGTCGGCCAGCAGATTATCGATTTGCGAAACCTGATTGTTATAGGTCTCAAGCGCACTCGATTGTGTTTTCGCATTGTTTAGCTGGTTAGCGACATAAATATTGAACTGTCGCTCAATAGCATTGACTTGAACACCGCCACTCACACGTCCTTCGCCCAGCTGGGTGAGTTCGCGGTTATAGCCGGGAGTAAAAATATTACTAATATTGTTACTGGTGGTGTTGAGGGCATTCTGGGCGGCATTAAGGCCGCTTAAGCCAACAGAAAACATGCTCATGGTTCATATCCTTGGGCCGATGGATAATTTATCGGCAGCGCCCTGAAAAACTTGAGCCCCGTTAGCGCGAATCAGCTAAGAAAGTACTCTGTGTTACTGGCCCCATGGTATTCATGACGGCGACCAATTTTTGTGCATAGCGCGGGTCAGTTGCATAACCACCCTGCTGCAGGGCATGGGCTGCCTGCTCGGCATTAGCAGCCTGCACAACACCAGCATAGCGAGGATTATTACCGATCAGGTTGGCATAGTCGGTAAGCGAATGTTCAAACGAATCATATACCCGGAACGTATCAACGACCTGGGTACGCCGACCGTTAATATATTCGTGAGTCACGATATCCGTTGTCTCGCCCTGCCAGTGGCTACCTGCCTTGATTCCAAACAGGTTATGGCTATTGCCTCCCCGATGAGTCGGTATTTCATGCCGCCCCCAGCCGGTTTCAAGCGCCGCCTGAGCTAGAATAAGCTCTGCAGGCACTCCGCTGGCCGCACTGGCAGCTTGAGCGGGTACCGCTAGTTTTTCCATAAATCGCTGCACGTGATCAGGCGCATTGACTGTTGTTACCGGAGCATTAATAGTGATCGGCTGGCTTTCTTCGACGATGGTGCCCTGACGTATTGCTTCAAGCTCGCTCAAGAATCGGCTAGTGGCTTGAGCGCCTACAGCACGCTCATCTTGAGGCTGTAGCGCCCCATCCAGCACGCGAGGCGTACCACGAGGGATGCCCGCAATTAGCGTTTGTAGCTCTTGGTCAGCGTTATTAGCGTTACCTACAACGCCTTGGCGCTTTAGCTGGTCTACCAACACATCGGCTAACCCCATACCTTTAGACGCAATTACCTGTGACCACTGTTGGTCCAACATCTGTTGGTAGGTATCGGTCGTGCTACTGCTCAGTAAACCGGAGGTGGGGATGGCGTCACGCATACTCTTCATCATCATTTGTACGAAAAGCGCTTCAAACTGCTGGGCGGCCGAATGCACACCGGCTTCAGGGTCCATTCGAGCGGTATGCTGCAAGCGCTGAAAGCCCTGCACATCGAGTGCAAACTGGCTGGTCATGTCATTGGAAATACTCATCAGATGACCTCCAGCTCAGCGCGAAGCGAGCCGGACGCTTTCAGCGCTTCCAGAATCGACATCAGATCCTGCGGCGTGGCACCCAGCGCATTCAAGGCGTTCACTACTTCATTAAGCTGCGCACCTTCAACAATCTGAAGATAGGCCTCCTGCTGCTCGATATTAATATCGGCATCCGGCACCACCACGGTTTGCCCCTGCCCTAAGGGCGCTGGCTGACTCACACCAAAGCGCGTATCAATCATGATCGACAGGCTGCCATGGGCAACCGCAGCCTGGCGCAGCGTCACGGCGCTGTTCATCACCACAGAGCCCGTGCGCGAATTAAGCACCACACGCGCTGGGGCTTCTGTGGGCGTGACCTGAACATTCTCGACCCGCGCCATGAAATTGACCCGCGCGTTAGGGTCAAGCGGGCCATCCAAAGCGATCACACGGCCATCGCGAGCATAGGCAACCGACTGGCCAAACTCGCTATTAATGGCCGTTACCATGCGCTGCACGGTACCAAAGTCAGCATCGTTCAGCTGCAGCTCCAGTAAGCCGCCATTGCCCCCCAGGTTCAACGGCACCTCACGTTCAACCAGCGCTCCGCCGGGGATACGCCCTGAGGCCTGCTGGTTGATCTGAACGCTACTACCACCGGCCTGGGCACCCGCACCACCTACCAGCATATTGCCTTGGGCAATCGCATAGGTATCACCATCAGCCCCCTTCAGCGGCGACATCAAGAGTGTACCGCCGCGCAGGCTACGCGCGTTGGCAATCGACGAAACGACAATATCTAGACGCTGGCCGGGGCGCGAAAAGGGGGGAAGATCAGCGGTTATCATGACGGCCGCTACGTTACGCAGCTGCATATTGGTACCCGGCGGGATAGTCACGCCCAGCTGTGACAGCATGTTCGTCAAGCTCTGGCCGGTAAACGGTGCCTGAGTCGTTTGGTCACCGGTGCTGTCCAGGCCCACGACCAGCCCGTAACCCACTAGTTGGTTATCGCGCACGCCGGCAAAGGTGGCCAGCTCGCGGATGCGTTCAGCATGGGCCGGAAAGGCAAGCAGGCACACAAGCAGAACGCTACCTAGTTGAGCTAGCTGTCTTTTAATGGATTTAACACCGTTTAGCCGCATTGCCATCACTCTAGATTACTCTGCTGTTTGGTTTTTCCAGACATCGCTAGAAAGGCGAAACATTTAGGAAAAAGCGCTGCAGCCAACCCATATGCTGCGCTTCATTGATATAGCCATCGCCAACATACTCGATGCGGGCATCCGCGACTTGTGTTGATGGCACCGTATTCTGTGTCGTTATCGTTCGGGGGTTAACCACGCCCGAGAAACGAATAAATTCGGTTCCCTGGTTGATGGCTATCTGCTTCTCCCCTCTGACTCGCAAGTTGCCGTTATTCATGACTTCCAGTACGGACACCGTGATGGTGCCGGTGAAAGAGTTCGTCGCTTGCGCCCCGCCGCCACCGGTAAAATCACTGGCACCCGAAACATCAAAACCATATTCGGCCAGGGTATCCAGTACATCCGGTAATTGCGCCAGTGTCAGCGAAGAGCTACCTGCCCGGGCCGCGTTGGTACTAGCATTTTTGCTTGCACTTACCTGCTCATCCAGCACGATGGTGAGGATATCGCCCATGGCTCTAGGTCGGCGGTCTTCAAACAATGGCTGATAGCCACGCCGCGACTGGTAGATGGACCCATTGGCAACAGGCGGCGGACGATCCACGATATCAATCTGCTCCTGCTCGCCCACAACTGAGGCGCGGGGTATCTGCGCGCAGCCAGCGGCCAGCAATATAAAAAACAGCAAAGCGATGACGCCTAGCCGACGGCTAACGTAGTGAAATTCCCGCATGGCTCAATAAACCTCAACGCGCACTTATAACTGGCTTAAGCGTGCCAGCATTTCATCGCTGGTAGATACCGCTTTACTGTTAATCTCATACGCACGCTGTGTCTGAATCATGCTGACCATTTCTTCTACGACATTCACGTTTGAGGTTTCAACATAGCCTTGAAACAGGCGTCCAGCGCCATTATTACCGGGTGCATTTTGGTTAGGGGCTCCCGATGCGCCGGTTTCCAGATATAAGTTGCCGCCCACGCTTTCTAAGCCGGCCGGATTAATAAACGACGCGACGTTGATTTGGCCAATATTAGCATCCTGGGCTATTCCTGGCTGACGAACGCTGACCGTACCATCTTCGCCAATAGACACCGACAGCGCATTTTCAGGAATAAAAATAGCAGGCTCTAACGGATAACCGTTTGCCGTCACCATCTGGCCATTTTCATTGAGCTGGAAGCTACCATCTCGGGTGTAGCCGTTAGTCCCATCAGGTAGTAATACCTGGAAGAAACCTTCACCGTTAATGGCAATATCACGCGAATTGCCGGTTTCTTCCAGGCCGCCTTGGGTATGTAGTCGCTCCGTGGCGACAGCACGCACTCCCGTGCCTACCTGCATACCTGAAGGCAGACGGTCCTGAATATTATTCTGCGCGCCAGGCTGGCGCATGTTCTGATACAGCAGATCTTCAAAAACCGGACGTGAGCGCTTGAATCCATTGGTGCTGACGTTGGCCAAGTTATTGGAGATAACGTCCAGCTTCGTCTGCTGAGACTCCAGCCCCGTCTTGGCGGTCCACAAAGAAGTAATCATGAGAATTCGTGTTCCCTTGGGTAAGCGGCTAGGGTTTAGCCCTGAATAGAGAGAATACTGTTGGCGCGCTGAGCATTTTCATCAGCGGTGCTGAGCATTTTCATTTGCATGTCGTAGCGCCGGGCAACATCGATCATCGATACCATGGCATCCACGGCGCTGACGTTGCTGCCCTCAAGTGCACCACTGACCAGGCGAGCGTTCTCGTCGCCTGGAAGGGCACCTGCCACGCCCTCTTCATTGAGGGGGCCACGAAACAGGCCATCATCGCCACGCGTCAGCGCGAGTTCATCAGGCGTTACCAGCTTGATACGGCCAACTTCAACCAACGCTTCAGGGCCTTCACCTTCGGGAATGGCACTGATCGTACCATCAGCGCCGATGGATACCTGAGCACCTTGAGGCACAGCAATCGGACCACCGTCTCCCATAACCGGCCGCCCGACGTTAAGCAGTACGCCATCGCTGTCTAGCTGGAGGTCACCGCGCTTGGTGTAGGTTTCAGTGCCATCGTCTGCCAATACCGCCATCCAGGCGTTGCCCTGCATGGCTACATCCAGCGCACGGCCCGTAAACTCGACCGGCCCCTGGGAAAAATCGCTGCCCGGCGTCGTGGTTACTACTGACGTACGCGTTGCCAATAACGCCTCTCCCTGCACAGGCACAGAGCGTGCGGCCTGCAGCTGGGCACGAAACCCGGTAGTCGTCACATTCGACAGGTTATTGGTCACCACGGACTGCTGATCCATGGCGTGTTTAGCGCCACTCATGGCGGTATAAAGCATCCGATCCATACCACTTACTCCTTACAGAAATGACCCACTATTAAAGGTTAATAATGGTTTGCAGGAGCTCATCCTGGGTGCTGATAGTCTGTGAGTTAGCTTGGTAAGAGCGCTGCGCGACGATCATATCAACCAGCTCACGCGCCATGTCGACGTTAGAGGTCTCCGTTGCACTGGGCTGGATCATGCCACGTAAACCTTCGCCTGGCGCACCGACCAGCTCTTGTCCTGAAGAACCTGTTGCGGTCCAAAGATTATTACCTTCAGGTCGCAACCCTTCTGGATTACGGAACGTTACCAAAGCAACTTGCCCAGCGGCACGAGACTGCTCATTGGAATAGTTACGCATGACGGTGCCGTCATTCTCAAAAGTAATACCCACTAATGAACCAGACGTATACCCATCCTGGATAACGTCATTGACGGTCGAATTATTGGCAAACTGCGTACTACCTTCAAAACTAAGATCTATATCTAAGTTAGCGAGCGCGTTGCCTTCACCAAACTCAGTATCGTCAAATAGGGCGTTATTCGTATTATCCTCTTGCAAGACACCATTTTGATTAAATGTTAGCCCCCCTAGCGCAACGTCGTACGTTCCACTTCCCGCAGGCCCACCAGAGAGGCGTCCATTTACAGACCACTGGTTGTCAGCTGTTTTAGTAAAATACAACGCGAGATTTCGGGCATTACCCTGAGAGTCAAAAACGGTTGCATTTGTGGAGTAGTTATACGTGTTGGCATTTTCGGCATCGAAATCAGCATCAATGATCGGTTGACCTGAATTCAGGTTCAGGGAAACATTCAGGGCTGTCGATGCATTTGCAGGAAGGTCGCCTGGTGGAATATTCAAGGGGACAACATTGCCGCCCACTTGAACGTTGCCTTCTGCATCCGCCGGATACCCCATAAGCTGGGCACCTTGGGCATTAATTAAGCGACCATCCGCCGTCATGGTTAACTGTCCGTTGCGTGAATAAGCTGCTTCACCACTAGACTGTTGAAACCGGAAAAAACCTTCACCGGAAATCGCCAAATCCATATTACGTGACGTTGACTCTACGTTGCCCTGGCTAAAGTTCTGCAATACTGCAGATGTTCGTACACCTAGCCCAATGCGCGACTCTGCATACACATCAGCAAATTGCACGTTAGAGCTCTTGAAACCGACTGTTTGCGAGTTGGCAATATTATTACCAATCGCGCCTAACTTTTGCTGTTGCGCACTGAGACCGCTGAGTGCTTGTGAAAAGCTCATAATGTTCCCCTAAGAAAATTAGCGTTTAGCAGGTAATTACAGAATTTGTTTAATCTGATCCAGGGTGACCTGGCCATAGATCGCGCCAAGATCTAGGCGAACATTATCTCCACCGGTCCCAGGCGATACACCTTGTACCAGGGCATAGTTAAGCGCTCGAGACTCCATCAACTCGCCTTCTGCATTCGTGGCCTTGAAATTAACGTTGTAGGCACCTGCCGGTACTGCGGCACCATCGTTCGTCAATCCGCCCCAGCTAAAGGATTCAACACCTGCCGCCACCGCGCCCAGGTCCTTGGTATAAAGCACCTCACCTGCCTTGCTGGTAACCGTGACGACAACTTTTTCAGCGGCTGAATCCAGCTCAATACCAAAAGGCGTTGCGTAAGAGCCGTTCTCTTCATCAACACTGACCATCACATTATTGCCAGGCACCAATACCGCTTTATCGATCAACCCAGCTGCCTGCAAGGCTTTCGCCGCATCCATCTGCTGAGTAATGCCTTCAAGCGTGGAGTTAAGCTCTTCGATCCCGCTTACGGTATTAATTTGAGCCAACTGCGACGTCATTTCCGAATTTTCCATCGGCTTTAACGGATCTTGGTTTTGCAACTGGGTAATTAGTAGCGTCATGAAGCTATTTCTAAGCTCATCTGACTGCCGAGCTGAAAGGCCACTGGAGCCACCACCGCTGTTAATACTGCTAACGACGCTTGTATCAATATTATTCATGCTTATCCCTCACCCAGCGAAAGCGTCTGAATCATCATTTGCTTTGTCGTATTGAAGACCTCGACATTCGCTTGGTAGGAACGAGAGGCAGAAATCATATTAACCATTTCGTGTACCGGCTCTACGTTGGGTTTCGCCACGTAGCCGTCTTCGTCGGCGGCAGGATGATTCGGCATGTATTCAAGGCGCAAGGGAGAATCGTCTTCAACGATTTCGGAGACTCTCACGCCACCTACGCCGTAGCGGGTGTTTTGCGCCTGCGCTTCAAACATAACCTGCTTCGCGCGATACGTTTCACCATCTGGCCCTGCAATACTATCGGCATTGGCCATATTACTGGCGGTCACGTTCATACGTTGGGACTGAGCGCTCATGGCAGAACCGGCAACATCAAACGCTGAAAACATCGACATCATTTATCTCCTACGCAATCAGCCGGTTTATTCAGGCTGCATGGCGTTTTTCAGGCCCTGGATACGGCGATTCATAATCGTAAGCGCCGCTTGGTAACGTACGGCATTGTCAGCAAATTGAGTGCGTTCACGATCCATATCAACCGTATTGCCATCTAGGCTGGGTTGGTCAGGAATCCGATATAGCAATTCCGTACTGCCTGCGCCTCGCCAAGCGGGGCCAGTGCCAGCCATATGCCGTTCAGAAGTACGCGATAGCGTTAAACCGCCGTTATTGTTTGGCTGGGATGCACCACCTTCAACGGCTTTTTTCAATTCGCTGGCGAAATCGATATCGCGCGCTTTATAGTTAGGCGTATCAGCATTCGCGATGTTGGCAGCCAATACTTCATGCCTTGATTGCCGCAAGCCTAACGCCTGCTGATGGTAGTTAAAGGCGGATTCTAATTGATCAATCATGCCAAGCCCTCGCTAGCTGGGAGGCAAAAATAAAATGAAATTTATTGAGGGTGGAGAATACGCGCCTGCCTGTCAGCTCAAAGCATGGAACAGCTAGTATTTACACCAGCATTTCGCCTGTTTCGTTTAATACTTTTTCGCTACACTCATCAGCTAAAGTTACACTCATTGGCTAAATTCGTTGTTTTTCCCTTCTGAGCTCCCACCATGTCATATCCGCTGCGCGTTACACGTCGCTGCTTGGCAGTGTTCAAGCGTTACTTTCTAATAGGCGCTTGTTTGTTTTGCTTTTCACATGCGTATGCCGATGATGCTCTTCTTCAACAAGTACATCAGTTTCTGTATCAGCAGACCCAATCACTGGGGGAAGAGGTTGTGATTGAGCTACGCCCGCCTTCACCACATCTCCCCCCCTGTGTTCAACCGGAGCCTTTTCTGCCTAATGCGGGCCAATCCCCTATTGGCCGCGTCTCGGTAGGGGTCAGGTGTGGTGAGACACACCAGCAGGTGCGCTACCTGCAGGCGCAAATAGATGTTATTGGCAGCTACTGGGTAGCACAGCATGATATTGAACGAGGCACGTTAATTACGCCGGACATGCTTGTGCAGCAGAGTGGTAATTTGAGCAACCTTTCTTCTCAAGCACTCATCGATAAAGCGGAAATCGTCGGCAAAATTGCACAGCGCCAAATTCGAAGCGGCAGTGCTTTTCAAAATCATTTCCTGCAGGCACCTTCGCTTGTGGAACGCGGTCAGCGCGTTACGGTCATAGCACAAGGCAGCTCATTTCGTGTTTCGCGCGAGGGTGAAGCATTGGAGAGTGGCGCCCAGGGAGACCGAGTTCGTGTACGCTTTAATACACGCGAACTGGTGACTGCCCGCGTTATCGAGCCAGGTATTTTAATGGTGGATTTTTAATTATGTGTCTAAAGTTTTAACCATTAAGGCCGATAGCTAATATCACAGGCGCAGAATACACAGACGTTGACCATAAAGGCACACAACGTGAAAATTGATAATCTCAATTCACTGCTTCGCTCTAACCAAGCACAGCAGCGTGATGAAACACAGAAAGCGGGTGGCTCTAAACCAGTTGAAGCGAGCAGCTCAGCGCGTGAATCGACTCAGCTTAGCCACTCACAAGTCGACGAAACCTATGACGTCGACGTCGCGAAAGTGCAGGAAATTCGTGATGCCATCCGTGAAGGCCGTCTTGAAATGGACGCTGCCCGCATTGCTGACGGCTTAATTGCTAATCTTTCAGAGTCATAAGGTAAATTATTATGAGTCTTGCCCGTTTGCTTTCCGATCAACAGCAACGCCTTGATGAGCTAGTAGCTCTACTATCGCGTGAGCAAACGCTTCTAACGCCGGGTGATATTGATGGTGCAGCACTCGCCAATGTTGCAGAAGACAAGCAAGCACTACTGACAGAGATTGAGCGTATTGAAACACTGCGTCGCAGTGTTCAAAAACGTCTTGGCTATGAAGATAGTGCCAAGGGAGCCAGTGCGGCCGCTCAGGATGCAGGCTGCCAAACGGCCTGGGCAACGTTACTTGAAAAGAGTGAACGGGTTGCGCGCATGAACGAACTGACTGGGCAAATGCTTTCAGTACGCATGAAGCATAACCAGGACATGTTGAACTACATTCGCCAAATCGCAGAGAAAACACTGTATAAACCCGATGGCCGTAATAATGCTCAACCGGGAAGAATCAACGCATCAGCGTAACTATTTTCTTCAATACAGATAATCTGCTCTAAACTCCTTCTAGACAAATATCCAGCGTGCAACTTGAATGAGAGCCAACTTCCTCTATTAGGCTTATTTATGCTGGACTACCTTCCTGACCGCTACACGGTTTTAGTTACCGGCGCCTCTGGTGGCATTGGTCATGCCGTATTACAGCACCTTTTGTCCTCTTCTCAAGTGGGCCTTATTATTGCCGTTAGTCGTCAGCCACTTGATATTGCCGATGAACGTGTCACTTCACTCCCATTGGATGTAACTACTGAGGAAGGGCGCTTTGCACTGAGGGAAAAACTAAACGGGCAGCCAGTACATCTGTTTTTTAACGCCATCGGCTTACTGCATGATGACACTCAGCACCTTCAACCCGAAAAGCGGCTAGATCAATTGACTGCTGGTAACCTGCAGGCTCTCATGCACGTTAATGCCTTTACGCCAGCTTTACTGATCGCTGCGTTATCAGCGTCTTTTAAAGGGACGCACGCCTGTATTGTTGCCAGCCTATCCGCCAGGGTTGGCTCCATCACAGACAACCAACTCGGGGGCTGGTATAGCTATCGAGCCAGCAAAGCAGCGCACAACATGTTGCTCAAAACGGCGGCGATTGAATTAAAAAGGCTTAACAAGGCGTCAATAGTCTTATGCCTACATCCAGGCACAACCTGCACACCTCTCTCAGAGCCGTTTCAGTCCCGGGTGCCTAACGAAAAGCTGTTTACTCCCGGCTTCGTTGCTAGTCAGCTATTGGATGTCATTAACAAGCGCACCCCAGAAGAAAGCGGTAGCTTTTGGGACTGGGCAGGCAAACCTATTGAGTGGTGAGTGGTGAGTGGTGAGTGGTGAGTGGTGAGTGGTGAGTGGTGAGTGGTGAGTGGTGAGTGGTGAATTATAAGCAAAAAAAATCCCCCGAGGCGCAAGCCCCGGGGGATTTTTCAT